>NZ_JADWOW010000009.1:0-403 GCF_015767455.1 Brevundimonas sp. BAL450 | reverse complement strand
GAATACAGCACTCGTCTCGCCAGCAGGGATCGTTACGGTTAATTCTGTTGGTGCTACATAATCTGCATCACCAAGCGTTCCTGTTCCATCAGCAACGGTGAAGGTTACTACTGTATCTGTATCGGCAGGAGCACTTAAGGTTACTGGGAATTCAGCTACCACCGTAGTTCCATCATTTCCTTCTGTAACTGTTACATCGCCAATACTTACGACAGTAGCGTCGTCATTGGTAATTGTTCCAGTTCCTGTTGTGGCAGCAGGATCAATCGTACCGTTGGTAGTATTAGTAATCGTTACTTCAAATTCTTCATCTGACTCTACAACATCATCACCATTTACCGTTACTGGGAATACAGCACTCGTCTCTCCAGCAGGGATTGTTACGGTTAACTCCGTTGGTGCT
>NZ_JADWOW010000008.1:0-3459 GCF_015767455.1 Brevundimonas sp. BAL450 | reverse complement strand
CGAGGACTACCACCACCGCATCGACGACCCGGCCGAGGGCATCACCGAACGCTCGGTGCTGGTGATGCGCGGCTCGGGGCCCATCGGCCATCCCGGCGCCGCCGAGGTGGTCAACATGCGTCCGCCCGCCCACCTGATCAAGCAAGGGATCACCGCCCTGCCCTGCATCGGCGACGGCCGCCAGTCGGGCACCTCGGGGTCGCCGTCGATCCTGCACGCCTCGCCCGAAGCTGCGGCGGGCGGGACCATCGCCGTGCTGAAGACCGGCGACCACATCCGCGTGGATCTGAACACCTCCACCGTCACCCTGATGGTGCCCGACGACGAGATCGCCGCGCGCAAGGCCGCGCTGGAGGCCGCCGGCGGCTATGCCTATCCCGCCTCCCAGACCCCGTGGCAGGAGATCCAGCGCGGCCTCACCGGACAGCTGGAGACCGGCGCCACCCTCGAGAACGCCGTCAAATACCACCGCATCGTCGACACCATCGCCCGCGCGCCGAGGGATAATCACTAGGGCGGGACGGGTGAGCCTCGGGCGCTGACCCGGCTCACCACCAGATGGAATAGACCAGGATCAGGAAGGCGATGACGCCCACCCCCGCCAGGTTGAAAGCGGCGGAGGTGCGGAAGCTGATGCCGTCCAGCTGGACCTTCAGGGCCGAAGCGGGGGCGGGGCGGATCAGGGACACCACCACCGCCAGCGCCAGGGCGATCAGGAACACGATCCCCACCCGGTTCATGAAGGGCATGACCAGCAGGCCCTCGTTGTTCAGCCACCACATGACGCCCGACAGGATCACCCCGCCGATGGCCGCGGCCAGGGCGCCGGCCTCGGACGCGCGGCGCCAGAACATGCCGAGGATGAAGATCACCACGATGGCCGGGGTGAAGAAGCCGGTGAAGTCCTGGATGAACTGGAACGCCTGATCGAAATTGCCCAGCAGCGGCCGGGCGACGAGGGCGCCGATCAGCATGGCCGCCGCCGCCGACAGCCGGCCCACGGTGACCAGATGATGCTGGGACAGGTTCGGGCGCGCCTTGGCGTACAGGTCCAGGGTGAAGATGGTGGAGATGGAGTTCACCAGCGAGCCGAGGGTGGCGATGATGGCGGCCACCAGGGCGGCGAAGACCAGCCCCTTCAGACCCACAGGCAACAGGGCCATCATGGTGGGATAGGCCTGATCGGGCCGCGTCAGGTCCGGCGCCAGCACCAGGGCGGCCAGCCCCGGCAGCACCACGATCAGCGGCATCAGCAGTTTCAGATAGGCGGCGAAGGCGATGCCCTTCTGGGCCTCGTCGATGCTGGAGGCCGCCAGCGCGCGCTGGATGATGTACTGGTTGAAGCCCCAGTAGCTCAGATTCATGATCCACATGCCGCCGATCAGGACCGACAGACCCGGCAGGGCCGCATAGTGCGGGCTGTCCGGAGACAGGATCATGTCGAACTTCTCGGGGAACTCGGTGGTCAGGCGGGCGAAGCCGTTCAGCACCCCGCCGTCGCCGCCGATCTGGTTCAGGGTGATGACCGCGATCACCAGACCGCCCGCCACCAGCAGGGCAACCTGCACCGCATCGGTCAGGGCCACGGCCTTGAGCCCGCCCCACAGCTGATAGACGAGGCCGAACGCCGCCAGGCCGAACAGGGCCAGGGTCTGGTCCACGCCCGTCACCGTGGTGATGGCCAGCGAGCCCAGCCACAGGATCGAGGTGATGTTCACGAAGACGTAGAGCACCAGCCAGAACACGGCCATGACGCTGCGGATCCTGGCGCCGTACCGCTGCTCCAGAAACTGGGGCATGGTGACGATGTTGTTCTTCAGGAAGATGGGCAGGAAGAACTTGCCCACGATCAGCAGGGTCAGGGCCGCCATCCATTCGTAGGAGGCGATGGCCAGGCCGATGACATAGCCCGAGCCCGACATGCCGATGATCTGTTCGGCGGAGATGTTGGCCGCGATCAGCGAAGCGCCGATGGCCCACCAGGGCAGGCTCTTCGAAGCCAGGAAATAGTCGGTGGTGTTCTTCTGCTCGCCGGGCCGGTCGCGGGAGACCCACTGGGCCAGGGCGAAGATGCCGACCCCGTAAAGGGCCAGAAGGATCAGGTCGATCGGCGCCAGCGTCATGAATGTCTCCCCCGAGGGGCCGTTGAATTCGGCCGCTGAACGAAGGGCTACGACATCCTCAAGCGACGCGCAATGAAAGTCATTTCATATATGGTTTGATCCGGCGGCGCAGGTTAAGAAGCGGCGCGGACGGCCTTCTATCGGGGTGGCGGCGGCGCTAAGACTTGGGGAGAGACAGGTTGATCGGGGAAGCCATGCCGCCGCTGGAAGAAGAGCTCGGGGAGCGCAAATACCGTGCGCCCGCGCTCGAGAAGGGCCTGGATGTGCTCGAACTGCTGTCCAGCCACGGACGACCCATGACGCCGTCGCAGATGTCGGTGACCCTCAAGCGTTCCGTGTCCGAGCTGTTCCGGATGATCCAGGTGCTGGAGTTCCGGGGCTATATCGAACAGTCCTCCGAAGGCTATCGCCTGACAAACCGCCTGTTCACCCTGGGCATGGCCCAGGCGCCGGTGAAGTCGCTGGTGGAGGCGGCCCTGCCGGCCATGCGAATTCTGGCCGAGACCACGGTTCAGTCGTGCCATCTGGTGGTGCCCAGCGAGACCCAGATCGTGGTGGTGGCCCGCGTCGAGAGCCCCGGAGACCTGGGCTATTCGGTGCGCATCGGCTACCGCCGCAATCTGATCGAGGCCACCTCGGGCCGCATGTTCTACGGCCTGGCCTCGCCGGCCGGACGGGCGCGGCTGGAGGAGGTGCTGCGCCGGCTGCACGGCGACGCCATGTTCGAGGCTTTCGCCGAGGAGGCGGACGCCACGGCGGTCAAGGGCTACGCTCAGCGGGCCAGCGATTTCGTCAAGGGCGTGACCGATCTGTCGGCGCCGGTGATGGGGGCGGACGGCGTCATCGCCACCCTGATCACCCCCTATATCGAGCACACCACAGTGGGCTGCGACATGGCCACGGCGTTGATCCATCTGCGCCGCGCCGCCGCCGCCATCTCCGCCGACATGGGCTCCGCGTCCCAGGCCTGAAGCGGGTCAGGCGGGGCCATGGACGGCCTCGGGCTTGCGGCCCGGCATTTTCGTATGCGATAAGTTCTTCATGAATGAAAGGTCGGGGCGCGTGTTCCGGCGTCCCCGCCCGTCGTGGGCCCACTGAAGACTGTCGCTGTATGACCAAGCCTCTCCGCTCCCGTCTGTGGTTCGACAACCCTGCGAACCCGGACATGACGGCGCTGTATCTGGAGCGTTATCTCAACTACGGCCTGACGCTGGAGGAGCTGCGCTCGGGCAAGCCGATCATCGGCATCGCCCAGACAGGGTCTGACCTGTCGCCGTGCAACCGCCACCACATCGAGCTGGCCAAGCGGGTGCGCGAGGGCATCCGCGAGGCGGGG
>NZ_JADWOW010000007.1:0-266 GCF_015767455.1 Brevundimonas sp. BAL450 | reverse complement strand
TCGGCCGAGAACGAGCACCGCGCCCGCTACCGCTCCACCTTCGACGTGCACCTGACCCAGCCCGGCACGTACAAGATCGCCAATGTCTCGTCGGGCTTCTTCGCCAGCTACACCCTGGACGGCGAGCGCCAGCGCTGGCGCTCGCCGTCCAGGGTGTAGCTGGCGAAGAAGCCCGACGAGACATTGGCGATCTTGTACGTGCCGGGCTGGGTCAGGTGCACGTCGAAGGTGGAGCGGTAGCGGGCGCGGTGCTCGTTCTCGGCCGA
>NZ_JADWOW010000062.1:0-235309 GCF_015767455.1 Brevundimonas sp. BAL450 | reverse complement strand
CGCGGTCCCCCTCCCCCGATGGGGGAGGATTGGTGATCACGCCCGGCCAGCCGTGCGGGGCGGCTTGGGGGGTGTTTCGGGACGCGGCCTGTGCCGGTCCGCCTGCATCAGGCGGGCGAGGCTTTGGGCGCCGGTGGCGAGCACGATCATGGGCCGGACTCCGTGGATGCGATATTGAGAATGCATCGCAATAGTGAGTCTGGCAAGCCTCCTGACGTGGGCCTCGCGGCCCTGTAGCGTTGCGCCATGATCGCGCCCTCCGCCGCCCCTGCTCCGCCCCGCGTCTGCGGCGACTGCGGCCTGTGCTGCAAGATCATGGGGGTGGAGGCCATCGCCAAGCCGCCGCGCAAATGGTGCGGCCATTTCCGCAAGGGGCGCGGCTGTTCGATCTATGCGGAGCGGCCCTCAGCCTGCGGCGCGTTCAACTGCACCTGGCTGCTGGCGCCGAACCTGGGCGAGGACTGGCGGCCGGACCGGGCCGGGTTCGTGATGCATTCCGAGAACGGCGGCCAGCGCCTGATCGTCGAGGCTGACGGGGCGGACCCGCAGGCGTGGCGGCGAGAGCCCTATCAGACCACCCTGCGCGAGTGGGCGCGGGCCGGGGCGGCCCAGGGGCTGGAGGTGATGGTGTTCGTGGGCGACCGGGGCGTCCGGTTGCTGCCGGACGGCGGAGAACGACCGGTCACGCGCGCTTCAGCCTGATCAGTGGACCGTGACGTTCCGGGTCTGATCGCGGCCGTGCAGCTTGTCGCCGATCATGTTGCCCCAGCGGACGGCGGAGCCCATGGGTGACGCCATGAAGCCGGCCCGGGGATCGATCTTGCGGGCCTGATGGGCGAAGGCGGCGGCCATGCCGGCGCTCATCATGGCGGCGATCATCTGGCCGGCCATGCTGCGCGGGCGCGAGGCCATCCAGAAGGCGCTGACCGCCTGGGACACGCTCCACAGACGCAGGGCGCTGTTGCGGTCCGGCCCCGAGGGCGCGTTCCAGACGCGCAGGCCGGCCAGGGTGGCGGCCGACATCAGGGCGGGCAGGAGAATGCTGTAGCCGGTGCGCGGCTTCTGGACGATGGGGCGGCCGTCATGCTCGGGCGAGGTCTCGCGGGGGTCGGCGGTCAGGGCCACCAGGGCCGAGGCCACGAGGCCGACTCCGGCGGTGACCGCCAGTCCCGTCGCCACATGCCGCCCGCTGCGGCCCTTGCTGTTGAGGAACCGGTCGACGGGGCGGGGGCGAGGCATGGCGGTGGTCTCCCTGTTGGATGAGTCAGGGAACGGAACAGGTCAGGCGGGATGGGGTTCCGGGGCGTCGGCCCCGGCCCTCCTCCGATGGAGAGGATCAGTTGCCGGTGGCGGCGCCGTCGGGCTCGATGTCCTTCATGGCGCTCTGCAGCCAGTTCTGCTCGCCCAGCAGCTTGATCAGGTTCAGCTGGTTCTCGAGGAAGTCGATGTGCTCCTCGGTGTCCGACAGGATTTCCGTCAGGATCTGGCGGCTGATGAAGTCGGCGGCGGCCTCGCACTGCTTGATGGCCTCGATCTGGTCGCGGCGGCCGTCCAGCTCCAGCTGAAGGTCGGCGCCCATGCATTCCGGCGCGGTCTCGCCGATCTTGAGCTTGTGCAGGTCCTGCAGGTTGGGCAGGCCGTCCAGGAACAGGATGCGCTTGATCAGCTTGTCGGCGTGTTTCATCTCGCCGATGGATTCGTCGTAGATCACCTTGCCCAGGTGGCTGAGGCCCCAGCTTTCGAACATGCGGGCATGCAGGAAATACTGGTTCACCGCGGTCAGTTCGTTGGTGAGGACGCCGTTCAGCGTCCGGATGATCGCGGGATCGCCCTTCATGATCTCAAGCCTTTTCGTTCCAGGACCGGCTCACACGACGGCCGCGTCCCATGCATGATGCATAACACGCTTCGCAAGCGATTGTTCACCTGCGACTACTTATCAGCTTATTGTAATTGCGAGTAAATCTCGCCCGCATGATTACTCGGCGGCGAGAGCGAAGGCCTGGCGCGATTCCTGGATCATCTCGCGCATCTCGCAGACGCATTTGGCGCACTGGGCCTGACAGCCGTTGTGGGTGAAGACGTCGCGCGGCCGCTGGGCCCCCGCCTCGATGGCGCGGGCCACGTCCCGTTCGCGAATGCCGTTGCAGTTGCAGATGTACACGGTGTGGTCGCCCGACCCGATACGTTGAGAACGACTCTCCATAGCAGGACTTTCGCGCCGTGCAAATCGTTCGCATGCGCACCCGATGCTTGACCGGTGAGGCAAGACGGCGCACCCCCCGGCCATGACCTCAAAAGCCCCTTGCCGCCTGTATCTCATCACCCCGCCGGCCCTGCCCGACCTGGACGCGTTCGCCGCCGATCTGGAGGCCGCGCTGGGCGCGGGGGACGTAGGGGCGCTGCAGATCCGGCTGAAGCCCGCCGGGGATGATCAGGTGCGCGCGGCGGTGCGGCGGCTCCTGCCCGTCGCCCATGCCCACGGTGTGGCGGTGATCCTCAACGACCGGCCGGATCTGGCCGCCGAGCTGGGCTGTGACGGCGTTCACGTGGGCGACGAGGACCCGGCGGTGGACGCCGCGCGGCGCATTCTGGGGCCGGACGCCATGATCGGCGCCACCTGCCGGGACAGCCGCCACGCGGCCATGGAGGCGGCGGAGGCGGGCGCGGACTATGTGGCCTTCGGCGCCTTCTTCCCCACCGAGACCAAGGACACCACCGCCCGGCCCGAGCCGGAGATCCTGACCATCTGGCAGGAGACCATGGCCATTCCCTGCGTGGCCATCGGCGGGATCACCGTGGACAACGCCCGGCCCCTGATCGAGGCGGGCGCGGACTTCCTGGCGGTGAGCGCGGGGGTGTGGCGCCACCCGGACGGTCCAGCCGAAGCCGTGCGGCGCTTCAACGCCCTGATGGGTTGATCGCAAGGGATATTTAGCAAAGGCGTGGTTGACTGGGCGTTCAGTATTCCAGCCTGCAGAAGCCTTTGTCATGATCCTGAGCCGCGCGCTCGCCGACCTGGAGCATCCCGCCGTCGCCGCCGCAGAGGCGCGCGCCGGCTCGTGGCGGCGTGGGCACGACGTGATGAGCCAGCCTCACGCGCCGATCTTCCTGGCCGTGATCCTCGCTTTCCTGGTGGTTCTGGCGGTCACCACCAGCCGCTCGGCGGGCCTGGTGGCCGCGCTGTGGGCGGCCGGCGGCGTGGCCGTCACCGCGTGGCTGCGCGCGGGCAAGGGCAAGGCCTATGACGCGGCCTATGCGGCCCTGATCGCCACGGGTTTCGCGGGCGGCAATCTGCTGGCGGGCAATTCGCCGGACCTGGCCTTCATGTTCACCATCGGCAACATGATCGAGGTGGTGCTGGCCGTGGTGCTGATCCGTCGCTACCTGCCGGACCTGAACATCGCCACCGTGCCGGGCGCCGCCAAATTCCTGATCCTCGCCGCGGTGATCCCGCCCCTGCCCGCAGCCTTGTTCGCCTCGGGCATGCTGTACCTGATGAACGGCCAGGATTTCCTGAGCACGCTCCAGACCTGGTGGTTCGGCCACGCCCTGGGCATCGCCGTGTTCGCGCCCTTCGGCCTGGCGGTGACCAAGCGTCATTTCGCCCGCCTGGCCCGGCCCTGGCATGTGGTCGAGGCCGTGGTCCTGCTGGGGGCGCTGGCGGCGCTGGTGACGGTGTTGTTCACCCAGGTGGTCGCGCCCATTCAATTCATCATCATGCCGCTGCTGCTGGTGATCGCGGTGCGGCTGCGCATCGTGGGCGTCACCGCCGCCATCCTGATCACCGCCGTCATCTCCATCAGCGCCACCCTCCACGGCCAGGGACCGATGACCGCGCTGACCGGCGCCGACCTGACCGAGCGGGTGATGCTGGCCCAGCTGTTCACCGCCGCCACGGGCCTGCCCATGCTGCTGGTGGCGGCCATGCTGGAGGAGCGCGACCTGTTCGCCGCCCGCGCCGCCGCCGACAAGCAGAGGGCGGAGAAGGCCAGCGCGGGCAAGTCCCGCCTGCTGGCCAATGTGGCGCACGAGATCAAGAGCCCCATCGGCGGGGTCATCGGCATCGGCGACCTGTGGTCCTCGGGCCAGCTGGGGCCGGTCACCCCGACCCAGGGCGAGATGGCGGCCATGCTGGTGAAGACCGCCCGCCAGATCGAGACCCTGACCCATGACCTGCTGGATGTGGCGCGGGCCGAATCCGGCGCCGTGCAGATGGACCTGCGCCCGGTGGATGTGGCCGGCGTGGTGGAGGACGTGCGCCGCACCGTCGCCCTGCAGAAGGACGCTGAAGGCCTGACCCTGACCGCCGAGCGGGGCGATGAGGATCTGGTCGCCCTGGCGGACTCCATCCGCCTGAGCCAGGTGGTGGGCAATCTGGTGACCAATGCCGTCAAGTACGGCGCCTCCGGCAAAGTGGTGACCCTCCGCACCCGCCGCGTGGGCCGCAATATCCGTGTCGAGGTCATCGACAGGGGCCCGGGCCTGTCGCCCGACAAACAGGCCCAGCTGTTCGAGCCCTTCAACCGGCTGGGCCTGGAGCGGTCCACCATCGAGGGCCACGGCATCGGCCTGACCCTGGCCAAGCGCCTGACCGAGCTGCAGAACGGCGAGATCGGCGTGATCAGCGCGCCGGGCGAAGGTGCGACGTTCTGGATCGAGCTGCCGGCGGCCTGACCCTGCGACCGACGACCGCGCGACAGGACGGCGGGTGGACATCGACGGTCGACAAGCGCACCGTTTGACACCACCCAAGGCTGTTCAAGGAACGGATCGTGGATTTCGACGCACTCTTGCTGTCCCGGATGCAGTTCGCCTTCACGGTGGCGTTCCACATCCTGTTCCCCGCCTTCACCATCGGCCTGGCGGCGTTTCTGGCGGTGCTGGAGGGGCTGTGGCTGTGGACCAAGCGGGACGTGTTCCAGACCCTGTACCTGTTCTGGGTGAAGATCTTCGCCCTCAGCTTCGGCATGGGCGTCGTGTCCGGGGTGGTGCTGAGCTACCAGTTCGGCACCAACTGGTCCGAGTTCATCCGCCTGACGGGCGGGGTGATCGGGCCGTTGCTGGCCTATGAGGTGCTGACGGCCTTCTTCCTGGAGGCCTCGTTCCTCGGCGTCATGCTGTTCGGCTGGAAGAAGGTCGGGCCGAAACTGCACTTCCTGGCCACGGTGCTGGTGGCCATCGGCACCAGCGTCTCGGCGTTCTGGATCCTGTCGGCCAACAGCTGGATGCAGACGCCCCAGGGCTACGAGATCCTGGCCAACGGCGTGTTTCAGGCGACCAATTTCTGGGAGGTGGTGTTCAATCCCAGCTTCCCGTCGCGGCTGACGCACATGCTGCTGGCCGCCTTCCTGACCACGGCGCTGGTGGTGGGCGCGGCCTCGGCCTTCCAGGTGCTGAAGACCCGCAAGTCGGGCGAGGCGCCCACGGGCTGGACCGCCAGCCGCGTGGCCCTGGTCATGGCCGTGGGCATGATCGCCGTGACCGCGCCGCTGCAGCTGCTGGCCGGGCACTGGTCCGGCGAGGTGGCGCACCATTACCAACCGTCCAAGCTGGCGGCCATCGAGGGCTACTGGGAGACCCGCGCCGACCAGCCGCTGCACCTGTTCGCCATCCCCGACCGCAGCACGCAATCCAACCACTTCGAGGTGTCGATCCCCGGCGTCGGCAACATGGTGCAGAACCTGCCGCGCGACGAGGTGATCCAAGGCCTGGACCAGCTGGCGCCCGAGGATCAGCCGCCGGTGTTCATGGTGTTCTGGAGCTTCCGCGTCATGGTGGGACTGGGGATGCTGATGATCGGTCTGGGCCTGTGGGGTGCGTACCTGCTCTGGCGCAAGACACTCTTCGACAGCCGCTGGTTCCTGCGCTTCGCCGTGGTGATGGGGCCGTCCGGCTTCATCGCCGTGCTGGCCGGCTGGATGGTGACCGAGATCGGCCGCCAGCCGTGGGTGGTCTATGGCGTCCTGCGCACCGCCGACGCCGTGTCGCCGGTCACCAGCGGAGAGGTGCTCACCTCGCTGCTCGTCTACATCACCGTCTACGCCATCGTCTTCACTGCCGGGGCCCTGTTCATCCTGCGCCTGATGGCCGAGGGGCCCAAGGCCGTGGTCACCGCCCGCGCCGCCGAGGAGCGCCGCGCCCCCGGCTCGGCCCTGGCCAAGGCGCCCGAGGATGTGGACGGCGACGTTCCGGGAGATCCGTCATGAGCCTCGACCTCGCCCTGATCTGGGCCGGACTGATCGCCGTGGCGGTGCTGCTCTATGTGGTGCTGGACGGGTTCGACCTGGGCCTGGGCATCCTGTTCCCCTTCGCCCGCTCGCCGCGTGACCGGGACGTGATGATGAACACCGTCGCCCCGGTGTGGGACGGCAACGAGACCTGGCTGGTGCTGGGCGGCGGCGGACTGCTGGCGGCCTTCCCGCTGGCCTATTCGATCCTGATGCCGGCGCTGTATCTGCCGGTGCTGATGATGCTGGCGGGACTGATCCTGCGCGGCGTGGCGTTCGAGTTCCGCTTCCGGGCGCGAGATCGCGGACGGCGGTTCTGGACCCAGATGTTCGCCTTCGGCTCGATCCTGGCGGCTTTTGCGCAAGGGTTGATCCTGGGCGGCTTCATCCAGGGCGTGCAGGTGGTGGACGACCGGTTCGCGGGCGGGCCGTTCGACTGGTTCACCCCCTACACCCTGCTGGTGGCCTGCGGGCTGGTGGCCGGCTACGCCCTGCTGGGTGCGACCTGGCTGATGCTCAAGACCACCGATGATCTGCACGGCGACGCCCGCAAATGGACCGGGATCAGCGCCGTGGCCACCGCCGTCCTGCTGGCCGCGGTCAGCCTGGCGACCCTGGTGGCCCATCCGGTGATCGGCGAGCGCTGGGGCTGGCCGGACGGACTCATGGGCGGGATCGACTGGGCGGTGTTCGCGCCGCGCGCGCTGATCCCCCTGATCGGCGTGGCGGGTCTGGCGATGGTTTTCCTGGGGTCGCGCAAGGGATCGCACGGCTGGCCCTTTGTGGGGGCGCTGACGGTGTTCCTGTCTGGATATCTGGGGCTGGCGATCAGCTTCGCGCCCTATGTGGTGCCCTATGCGGTGAACTTCCGCCAGGGCGCGGCGCCGGACAATGCGCTGGGTCTCATGCTGTGGGGCACGGCCTTCATCCTGCCGACCATCCTGGCCTACACAGCCTGGGTCTACTGGGTGTTCCGCGGCAAGATGACCCCGGAGACCGGCTATCATTAGACCCGTCCCCCCGCCCGGCCCCGACGATCCGCTGCCGCCCCTGTGGAAGCGGCTGATGTGGTTCGCCCTGCTGTCGATCGCCGGGCTCGCCGTGGTGGCGGCGGTGGCCTACACGCTTCGGGCCTTGCCGTTCATGGGATGAGGCGCGACAGTCGCCCCATGATGTTCCGCAAAACGCTGATCGCCGCCGCCCTGACGGCCCTGGCCGCCCCCGCCCTCCCCGCCGCCGCGCAGGAGGCCGAGGATTTCACCGCGCGCCTGAACCGTCTGCCGAGCCAGGCGGCCCAGCCCGCGCCTGAGCCCGAGCCGACGGTAGAGGCCGAGCCGACGCCGGATCCCACAGCCCCGCCGGTGGAGGACATCACCTCGCGCCTGAACCGGATGCCGGGCCGGACGACCCAGCCCGCGCCCGGGCCCACGCCGGCGCCCGAGCCTGAACCTGTCGCGCCCGCGCCCGACCCGGAGCCCGCGCCGCCGGAGCCGGAGCCGGTCGTCGAAGCCGCCCCCGAGACTCCTTCTGACCCTGAGCCCGCCGGGATGGAGCGCGAACCCGAAGCCGAAGCCGCGCCCGAGGTTGAAGCCCAGGTCGAAGCCGCGCCCGACCCCGTCCTCGAGCCGGCGCCACCGCCGGTGCTGGAAATCCTGAGCTCCCAGGCGGGCCTGCCCTTCCGCGTGGACGTGCCGGAGTCGTTCGATCTGGTGGAGCGCCCCTCCGGCCCCGACTTCGACGTCTATCAGGTGTCGCGCGGCGACACGGCGTTCGTGGGCATCTATGTGGGCTGCTGTTCGCCCTTCCCCATCTATGACGGCCGCCAGACCGAGGCGGCGGGCCGCTTCTCCATCCTCATCAACGAGAACGGCGCCAACCGGGCGGTGGAGCACCTGTTCGTGCGCGAAAGCGATGGTCGGCAGATCCACGTCTGGCTGCACAGCGTCACGGGCGATGACCGCGCCCTGGCCGAACGCATCGCCCAGACGGTGGACCCGAGGTAGCGGAAGCGACTCCCACCCTGACCTGTTCAGCCTGGACCGGGGGGTCTCTCGCCACCTTCAAACGCCGCGATGATCGGGCAAGGCCCCTCCGCATGGTCGCAGGCGGCGGCCAGACGGGACAGGGCGGCGCGGGCGGCGCTCAGTTCGGCGATGCGGACGTCCAGGTCATGGATCCGGCCTCGAGCCAGTTCTCGCGCCCGGGCATGATCGCGGCCGGAATCCAGCGCCAGCAGTTCAGCGATCTGTTCCAGGGTGAAGCCCGCCGCCTGGGCCATGCGGATGAAGCGCAGGCGCCGTGCGTCATCCGGCCCGTAGCGCCGCACCCCGCCGTCACGCGCCGGCGTGCGCAGAAGGCCTCGACGCTGGTAATAGCGCACCGTCTCCACGCCGACGCCGCCCGCGCGGGCGAGGCCGCCGATGGTGTCCGTTTCCATGCCTTGACTCCGTACCATGGTACGGAACCTACATGGGGCGGGTCCGGTTTCAGGCAAGAGGAGTTCCCATGACCGACCACCCGAAGAAAACCGCCGTCCTGCACCGCATGGTGATGGACCACCATGTCTGCCCGTGGGGGCTGAAGTCGAAGCATCTGCTGAAGACGCGCGGCTATGCGGTGGACGACCGCCTGCTGACCAGTCGGGAGCAGACCGACGCCTTCAAGGCCGAACACGGGGTGAAGACCACGCCCCAGACCTTCATCGACGGGGTGCGCATCGGCGGCTACGACGACCTGCGGCGGCATTTCGGGATGAAGGTGAAGGACCCGGAGGCGACCACCTATGCGCCGGTGATCGCCATCTTCGGTGTCGCCGCCCTGATGGCCCTGGCGGCCACATGGGCCATGATGGGCACGGTGCTGACGATCCACGCGGTGGAGTGGTTCATCGCCTTCGCCATGTGTCTGCTGGCGCTGATGAAGCTGCGGGACGTGGAGGGCTTCGCCACCATGTTCCTGAACTACGACCTGCTGGCCCGGCGCTGGGTCCCCTATGGCAAGGTCTATCCCTTCGCCGAACTGTTCGCCGGGGTGATGATGATCGCCGGCGCCCTGACCTGGCTGGCGGCGCCCGTGGCCCTGGTCATCGGCGGCATCGGCGCGGTTTCCGTGTTCAAGGCCGTCTATATCGACAAGCGCGAACTGAAATGCGCCTGCGTGGGCGGGGACTCCAACGTGCCGCTGGGCTTCGTGTCCCTGACCGAGAACCTGATGATGATCGGGATGGCGGTGTGGATGCTGGCGCGGATGTAGGGCGTCAGTTCTGGATCAGGCGCAGCAATGTGCCGTCCGGGTCGATCATGAAGCCCACCCGGCCGCCCCAGGGCTCGAGCCGGGGTGGATGGAGGCGGGGCTGGCCGACGTTGGTCTCCGGCAGACCCGCAGCCTTGCAGACGGCGTAGAAAGCGTCGAGGTCGTCCAGCCGCAGGCAGCAGCCGAAGGAACTCTGCAAGGGGTCCAGGTCGGGATAGGGGAAGAATTCCAGCGTCAGCTCGCCGCGCGACAGGATCATCCAGCCGCCGTCGCGCCAGTCCTCCTCAAAACCGAGCGCGCCATAGAAGGTCGAGGTGGCGGCGAAATCACGCGAGGGCAGGTTCGGCGTCGCGTGATCGGTCATGGCCTTATCCCTCAAGATCCAGCGCATAGCCCGCCGAGCGGACCGTGCGGATGGGATCGCGCAGGCCGTCGGTGACGGTCAGGGCCTTGCGCAGGCGGCCCACGTGGACGTCCACGGTGCGGACCTCCACATAGACGTCCGAGCCCCAGACGGCGTCAAGCAGCTGCTCGCGGCTGAACACCCGGCCGGGATGCTGCATCAGATAGTCCAGCAGGCGGAACTCGGTGGGGCCCAGATGGACCTCCTTGCCGTCGCGCTTCACCCGGTGGGCGACCCGGTCGATGATGATGTCGCCGTGGCTGACCCGGTCGTCGGCCAGGCCCGGACGGATGCGGCGCAGCACGGCGCGGATGCGGGCGTTGAGCTCGACCATGGAGACCGGCTTGGTCAGATAGTCGTCGGCGCCCGTGTCCAGGCCGCGGACCCGGTCGGATTCCTCGCCGCGCGCGGTCAGCATGATGATGGGCACGTTGCGGGTTTCCGGGCGGCCCCGCAGGCGGCGGCAGACCTCGATGCCCGACACCTTGGGCAGCATCCAGTCCAGCAGGACCAGATCGGGAGTCTCCTCCTCGGCCTGCATCAGGCCTTCCTCGCCGTCGGAGGCGACGCTGACCTTGTAGCCCTCCTTTTCCAGATTGTACTGGAGCAGGGTGGCCAGGGCGTCCTCGTCCTCGAATACCAGGATGTGCGGCGTCATCCGTTCTGCTCCGGCGTGCCGATTTCACTGGGACTGGGCGTGGCGGTGGCGCGGGGGCGTTCGCCGGTCAGTTCGTCGCCGGTCATTTCGTAATGGATGGTCTCGGCGATGTTGGTGGCGTGGTCGCCGATGCGCTCCAGGTTCTTGGCCATGAACAGCAGGTGGGTGCAGGCCGTGATCGTGCGCGCGTCGCCCATCATGTAGGTCAGCAGTTCGCGGAACAGGGCGTTGTAGTGCTCGTCCACCTCGTCGTCGGTGGACCAGACGGCGACGGCCTGATCCACATCGCCGGTGGTGTAGGCGTCCAGCACCTGTTTGAGCCGCTGGGACACCAGCCGGCCCATGCGCTCGATGGAGCGGGTCAGGGGCGCCATGGGCTCGGTCTCGGCCAGGCTCAGGCCGCGCTTGGCTATGTTCTTGGCCAAGTCGCCGGTGCGCTCCAGATCCATGGCCAGCTTCATGGCCGCCAGCGACTTGCGCAGGTCCGAGGCCATGGGCTGGCGCAGGGCGATCATGCGGATGGCCTTGCGGTCGATCTCGTTGTGCATGGCGTCCAGCTTGGCGTCACGCTCGATGACCTGCCTGGCCAGGGCCACGTCGCGACGCACCACCGAGGCCACGGCGTCGTTGATCTGGGCCTCGGCCTGACCGCCCATGCGTGTCACCTCGGCGGTGAGGGCGTTCAGTTCTTCGCCATAGGCGCGGACGGTGTGTTCGTTCATGGCCATTGTGATGGTCCTCAGCCGAAGCGGCCGGTGATGTAGTCGAGGGTGCGCTTGTCGCGCGGGTTCTGGAAGATGGTCTCGGTGTCGTCGAATTCCACCAGCTCGCCCATGTGGAAGAAGGCGGTGCGCTGGCTGACCCGCGCGGCCTGGGCCATGGAGTGGGTGACGATGACGAGGCAGTATTCCTCGCGCAGCTCGTCCATCAGCTCCTCGATCTTCGCCGTGGCGATGGGGTCCAGGGCCGAGCAGGGCTCGTCCATCAGGATCACCTCGGGCTCCACCGCGATGGCGCGGGCGATGACCAGGCGCTGCTGCTGGCCGCCCGACAGGCCCGTGGCGGCCGCGTCCAGACGATCGGCCACCTCGGCCCAGAGCCCGGCGCGCTTCAGCGACTGCTCGACCCGGTCGGCCAGCTCGGTCTTGTTCTCGGTCAGGCCGTGGATGCGCGGGCCGTAGGCCACGTTCTCGAAGATCGACTTGGGGAAGGGGTTCGGCTTCTGGAACACCATGCCGACCCGGGCACGCAGCAGCACCGGATCCAGCGCCTTGTCATAGATGTCCTCGCCGTCCATGCGGATGGAGCCCTTCACCCGCGCGATGGGGATGGTGTCGTTCATCCGGTTCAGGCAGCGCAGGAAGCTGGACTTGCCGCAGCCCGACGGGCCGATGAAGGCGGTCACGGCCTTGTCGGGAATGTCGACGCTGACGTCGAACAGGGCCTGTTTGTCGCCATAGAAGACCGAGACGTCGCGGGTCTGGATCTTGATGGGGCCGGTGGGCTCCTGGTGCGCGGCGTGGGGCGGGGCCAGCAGGGGCGAGGTCGCCGCGGTCCCGCCGCTCTCGGCGCCGTCCAGCTGTCGGAAAAGATTGAAGCGCATGGGGACTACCACCGACGTTCGAAGCGGCGCCGCAGATAGATGGCGGCGGCGTTCATGATGATCATGAAGACGAGGAGAACCATGATGGCCGCGGCCGTGCGTTCATGGAACGCACGCTCGGAGGCGTTCTCCCAGATGAAGACCAGCACCGGCAGGGCGCTGGAGGGCGAGGTGACGGCCTCGGGCACGCCCGGCACGAAGCTGACCATGCCGATCAGCAGCAGCGGCGCGGTCTCGCCCAGGGCGTGGGCCATGGCGATGATCGACCCGGTCATGACGCCGGGCATGGCCAGGGGCAGGACGTGGTGGAACACGGCCTGGGTTCTGGAGGCGCCCATGGCCAGGGCGGCCTCGCGGATGGAGGGGGGCACGGCCTTGAGCGCGCTGCGGGTGGCGATGATCACCGTGGGCAGGGCCATCAGGGCCAGCACAAGACCGCCCACCAGCGGCGAGGATCGGGGCAGGTGCATCCAGTTGATGAACACCGCCAGACCCAGCAGGCCGTAGACGATGGAGGGCACCGCGGCCAGGTTGTTGATGTTGACCTCGATGATGTCGGTGATCCGGCCCTTGGGCGCGAACTCCTCAAGATAGATGGCCGCGCCCACGCCGATGGGCAGGGCCAGGGAGGCGGTGACCAGCAGCATCAGGGCCGAACCCACCACCGCGCCCAGCACCCCCGCCAGCTCCGGCTGGGTGGAATCGGAACGGGTGAACAGGCCGGTGTTGAACTGGCCCTGGATGCGGCCCTGATCGCGCATCTGGTCCAGCCAGAGGATCTGACGGTCGTTCAGGCGGCGGAATTGCTCCTCGCCTTCCCCGTCCAGCTCGCCCTTGTAATAGAGGTCCGCGTCCGCGCCGATGGGCAGGGTCACGGTGATGCGGTCGCCGATGACCTCAGGGTTCTCGCGCACCAGACGCTGCATCTCGAAGGCCACGCCCGCCGACATCAGCTGACGCATGTCGCGCGACGCGCTCATGGCCTCGTCGTCCTGGACGCCCAGGCGGGCCAGCTGCTGTTCGGCGACCAGCTGGTCGAAATTGGTCCCTTCGGGATAGGCCGGGTCGATGCGGGCGGGGTCCAGATAGACCTCGGTCTGCACCGTGTGGGTCCAGAAGGCGGTGTGGCCCTGTTCGATGATCCGGCCCAGCAGCAGGGCCAGGAAGCCGATGGCGATGGCGATGGCCAGCACGCCGTAGAGCTTGAACCGCCGCTCACGCGCGTGCCGGCGCTTGAGGCTCTTCCTCAGCTGGGCGGTGCTGCGACCGGAGGCGCCGGCGCGGGTCAGGGTCGCGTCAGTCATATTGTTCCCGGTAGGTCTGGACGATGCGCTGGGCCGCGAAGTTCAGGATCAGGGTCACCACGAACAGGGTCAGGCCCAGGCCGAAGGCGGCCAGGGTCTTGGCGCTGTCGAATTCCTGGTCGCCGGTGAGAAGGGTGACGATCTGGACCGTGACCGTGGTGACGGTGTCGAGCGGGTTGAGGGTGGTGCGCGCGGCCAGGCCCGCGGCCATGGTCACGATCATGGTCTCGCCGATGGCGCGGGACACGGCCAGCAGGAAGGCGCCGGCGATGCCCGGCAGGGCGGCGGGCAGCACCACACGCTTGATGGTCTCGGACCTGGTGGCGCCCATGGCGTAGGAGCCGTCGCGCAGGCTCTGGGGCACCGCGTTGATGATGTCGTCCGACAGGGACGAGACGAAGGGGATCAGCATGATCCCCATGACGGCGCCGGCCACCAGCGCCATCTGGTTCTGCACCAGCAGCAGGTGCTGGCCGAGGCCGTCCAGCGGACCGCCGACCAGTTGGGCGCCGATCCAGTTGAAGAAGGCGCGGAACGACGGCCCCACCGTCAGGGCGGCGAAGAAGCCGTAGACCACCGTGGGCACACCGGCGAGAATCTCCAGCACCGGCTTGATCACGGCGCGGCGCTTGGGCCCGGCGTACTCCGCCAGATAGATGGCCGAGAACAGGCCGATGGGCCCCGCCACCAGCATGGCGATGACCATGATCAGGAAGGTGCCCACGAACAGCGGCACCGCGCCGAAGGCCCCGGTGGACCCCACCTGGTCGGCGCGGATGGCGATCTGGGGCGACCACTGGGTCCCGAACAGGAACTCGGTGATGGGAACCGTCTGGAAGAAGCGCAGGCTCTCGAACACCAGCGAGGCGACGATGCCGATGGTGGTCAGGATGGCCACGGCCGAACAGGCGAACAGGGCCACGCTGACGAAGGCCTCGACCCGGTTGCGCGCCCGGAACTCAGGCCGGGTCTGACGCCAGGCCAGGCCCGCGCCGATCAGGGCGGCGAGAATCGCGGCGATCAGACCGCCCCAGGCCAGGGCGCCGTCGACGCGGGACGCGCGTGCGGCCTCTTCCTGCAGCGCCGTCGACAGGTCGCCGGTCCAGATCTGGCGCGGCATGCCGCCGGCGCCGACGATGCGGGCGTCCTCGATGAAGGCGGCGCGGCGCGGTGCGTCCAGGGCCTGCACGGCCTCGGGCGCCGAGGCGATGAGCACCGTCCGCTCGATGCGGGCGTCGAAGGTCGAGGCGAGAATCAGGATGATCAGGGCGGGGACCGCGGCCCAGATCAGCGCCCAGGCGCCGTGATAACCGGCGGCGCTATGCGCCTTGACGACGGTCGCACGACGGCGGGCGGCGCGCCGGGCCAGGACGAACACCGCCGTCGAGAACACGGCCAGAACCAGAAGATAAATAAGAAGCATTCACCGTCCGCACGCACGAGGGGACGAATCGGCTCGGATGACCGTTCGCCGGGCCCGTATGCCCACGACCCGCCGCCGCATTACGACGGTTCCGTGACAGTTTTATAACATCGTCCGATCCCGGACGGATTGTCACGGAGCGGCGACCCTCAGGGGGAGGTAGACGCCGAAGGCGGCGCCCTCGCCCACGATGCTCTCGACCGTCATGCCGCCCCGATGGCGGTTGACGATATGCTTGACGATGGCGAGGCCCAGGCCGGTGCCCAGCCGCTCGCCGCTCTTCTGGCCCTCGACCCTGTAGAAGCGCTCGGTCAGGCGCGGCATGGTCTCGCGGGCCAGCCCCGGGCCGTGATCGCGGACCGTGATCAGGACATAGCGGGCCTGGGAATCCCGGTCCGGCGTCAGCAGCGGCAGGCCCGCCGCGTTCGGCGTGCGCACCCGGGCGGCGTCGTCGGCGCCGACCCCCACCCTGAGGTCGATCTCGACCTCCGTGTCGTCGGGCGAGTATTTGATGGCGTTGTCGGTCAGGTTCTGGATCACCTGGATCAGCTGATCGCGGTCACCGGTCACACTGGCGGAGCCCTCACCCTCTCGTGTGACCTTCAGCCTGATGCCGCGCCGCGCGGCCAGGGGGCCGGTGGCGTCCACCACATCGGAGACGGCGCCGGCCAGATCCACCTTGCCCGACGGGGGAATATGTTCGTTCAGCTCGATGCGGCTGAGCGACAGCAGGTCGGCCACCAACCGCGTCATGCGCTCGGCCTGCACCGCCATGATGCTGAGGAATTTCTCCCGCGCCGCCGGGTCGTCGCGCGCGTGACCGCGCAGGGTCTCGATGAACCCCGACAATGACGCCAGGGGCGTGCGAAGTTCGTGGCTGGCGTTGGCCAGGAAATCGACCCGCATCATTTCGGCCCGCTTGGAATCGGTCTCGTCGCGAAGGCGCAGAACGGCCAGACGGCCCTCCGCCTCGCCGTGGCCGGGCAAGGGCGCGACCCAGGCGCTCCAGTGCCGGTCCTGGGCGCCGCCCGGCTCATAGTCGATGGACTGGGTGCGCCTGCCGAACAGGGCCTCGTCGATGGCCTCGAGCAGGTTCGGATCCCGAATCGCGGCGTGCAGCGGGTGATCCTGCCCGCCGGACGGCAGGCGCAGCAGCGCGGCGGCGGCGGCGTTCGCGCGCACGATGGCCCGGTCGCCCACGTCCTCGGCGTCATCGCCCGCGATGACCAGAAGAGGATCGGGCAACGCCTCCAGCGCCTCGGCGGCGAGCGCGGCGCCGGCGGCGGACACGTCCGGCTCGTCCTGTTCGGAAATCGGGAGCGCGAGTGACGGCCGCCTCAGCAGAACCAGGGCCATCACGGTCACGACTGCGCCCGCGGCCAGGACCGGGGCGACGCCGGGCTGGAGAACGGCGGCCAGCCCCATCGCCGCCAGGGCCGGCAGGATGACCACCCAGCGCCTCAGAGGGTCCAGATCGATGCGGGCTGCGGCGCGAGTGTCGGTCATATGTCTTCCAGAGGGGCGCCATCCTGTTGGCCCTGCCCGACAGTCTGACGGCTTCGCGTGACGGTTTCAGCCCTTTTTCACACCTTGGCCGTAGGAAGAGCGTGAAATCCGGGGGCACCGTGCTCGAAACGCTCACTTGTCTGGCGACAGAACATGACTGGCGGCTGCTGATTGCAGCCGTCTTCGTGTGCGTGCTGGGCACGGTCACGTGCATGCGCCTGTTCAACCAGTCCCATAACCGCAAGCGCAGCGACCGGGATCTGATGCTTCTCGTCGCGGGCCTCGTGGGCGGCGTGGCGGTCTGGACCACCCACTTCATCGCCATGATGGCCTTCCAGCCGGTCACGCGGTTTGACTACGACCTGTTCGCCACCCTGGGCTCGCTCATCATCGCCGCCTCCGGCGTTGCGGCGGGCCTGCTGATCGCCAGCCATCTGCGCTCCACAGCCGGGCGCGTGCTGGGCGGGGTTCTGGTCGGCGCCACGGTCTCGGCCATGCACTACACCGGCATGGCGGCCGTGAAGCTCCAGGGAGTCATCGCCTGGGAGACGAGTCTGGTGATCGGCGGGGTGATCGTTTCGAGCGTACTCTGGGCGGCCGCCCTGGTGGTGCTCGATCAGGGCGGCTGGCGACGCACGTCGGCGGCGACCCTGCTGGCGGTGCTGGGCATCTGCAGTCTGCATTTCAGCGGCATGGCCGCGGCGGAGATCACCTTCGACCCCACCCTGCCGGTGATCGAGGCGGGCGCGGGCGCCCGCATGGCCGTCAGCGCGGCCGCCCTCGCCGCCTTTCTGGTGACCGCCGCCGCGGTGGTGGAGGCGCTGAGCTTCTGGTCGCGGGCGAGCATGCTGACCCAGCTGCGCGAGGCCATCGACGCCATGCCCGACGGCCTGGCCTTTTATGACTCCCATGACCGGCTGGTGATCTGGAACGCCCGCTACGCCGAAATCAATCCCGAGATCTCCGAGATCCTGAAGCAGGGCGCCACCTTCCGCGAGATCGTCCAGATCGGGATCGACAAGGGGCACTATCCCGAGGCCGAGGGCCGGGAAGCCGAGTGGCTGGAGGAACGACTGACGGCGCGCGCACGCCTGTCCTGCGCCATGGAGCAGAAGACCTCGGACGACCGCTGGCTGAAGGTCCAGGACCGCCGCACCGCCGACGGCGGCGTGGTCACCCTGGTCAACGACATCACCGACCTGAAGCGCGACGCCGAGACCCTGGCGGCCGCCCGCGATGCGGCCGAGGCGGCCAACCGCGCCAAGTCGGAATTCCTGGCCAACATGAGCCACGAGATCCGCACGCCCCTGAACGGCGTCATCGGCGTGGCCCAGGCCCTGTCCGGCACGCCGATGAATGACCGGCAGCAGGAGATGCTGGAGCTGATCCGCTCCTCAGGCGTGACGCTGCAGCATCTGCTGTCCGACATCCTGGACCTGGCCCGGGTGGAATCGGGACGGCTGGAGCTGCGGCCCGAACCCTTCGACCTGCTCAAGGCCGTCAATGAAGCGGCCCAGCTCTATTCCGCCCAGGCCGAAGAGAAGGGGCTGCGCTTTTTCGTCGACGCGCCCGAAGACACCCACGTGTGGATCGACGGCGACGTGGTGCGCCTCAAGCAGATTCTGACCAATCTGGTCTCCAACGCGGTCAAGTTCACCAGCCAGGGCTTCGTCAGCCTGTCCATCTCGCGCGGGCAGGACGCGGACGGCGGGCCGGTGTTCCGGTTCATGGTCGAGGACACCGGCATCGGCTTCGACTCCGCCGCCCGGGCGCGTCTGTTCAGCCGGTTCGAACAAGCGGACGGCGCCATCACGCGCCGCTTCGGCGGCACCGGTCTGGGGCTGGCCATCTGCCGCGAGCTGGCCGCCATGATGGATGGCGGTCTGGACTGCGAAAGCGAGCCCGACGGCGGCTCCACCTTCATCCTGACCGTCCCGCTGCGCGAGGTCGCCGCCCCGGTTCAGCAGACAGCGGCGGTCGCGGTGAGCGACGAAACCGCCAAGGATCGCCCCTTGCGGGTTCTGCTGGCCGACGACCACCCCACCAACCGCAAGGTGGTGGAGCTGATCCTGTCCCAGATCGATGTGGACCTGGTCATCACCGAGGACGGCGCCCAGGCCCTGGCCGCCTTCCGCGACGGCGCCTTCGACGTGGTGCTGATGGACATGCAGATGCCGGTCATGGACGGTCTGACGGCCACCCGCGAGATCCGGCTGCATGAGGCGGCCATGGGCGCCGCCCGCACCCCGGTGGTCATGCTGACCGCCAACGCCCTGCCCGAACACGTGACCGCCACCCGGGAGGCGGGCGCGGACCATCACCTGTCCAAGCCCTTCGGCGCCGAAGCCCTGATCGACCTGGTCACCACCCTCGGCCGCTCGCCCGCCAGGATGGAAGAAGCGGCGGCCTGAGGTCATGTCCTCATAAGCAACCGAGGTCGACCTGCCGAACACCCGACGTCCCGAAGCGGGGCAACGGGTGGGGAGTGGACATCTACTCCATCACTTCGATCCCAATAATCTCGCCTGCCTCGTTTAGATCGAGTTGTATCTCCGGACCAACGTAGTTGGGAATGAGCGCGCTGACTCGCACCATGCCCTTCACGCATCCTACCGCTCCGGGGCCGGGATGGTTCGACAGGTAAAGATAGCCAACCGAAGGGTCGTCGCTGGGCTCAAATCGCATGGGGCACCTTTTATCGACCGATAGCCTAATCGCGCCACCCGGCGTCCGCTATGGGGCGTGAGCCGACCGTCGAAGATGGGTGGATAACGGACGCGCAGGGAGGCAGTCTGCCGAAATGGTCGAGCAGCCGAAGATAAAGCTCTCACGCCTTCGCGAGATTGGGTGGTCCGAGTGGGACCCTATCGGTCTTAGTCAGATGGGGAGCGATGACTGGAAAGACGGCGGCCCGTGCGCCGACGAATATGACAGCTACCTGCTTCAGGTGGCGGGACGACTGCGGCGCGGTGAGGCACGCGGAAACATTGTCGCCTATCTGGAAAAAATCGAAATGGTTCACATGGGCGGCGGTCGACTCGCCACGACGCGCACTCGGGCTGAAGCGACGGTTGCCGCGATTGCTCACTATCTCGCCGATCTTCCAGCGGGACCACTCAAGGTCCGCTAGGGGCCGGGAGCGGTCAAACGCCAGACGCCGGGAAGCGGACCTCCGGCGACCCCTTAAGAGCCGACGCGAGAAACGTCAGCAGGGGGTCGGAAGCGGACATTGATCGCGACCACTCTGCGTCAGGGTGTCAGCGGTCCCCAGCAGCCGATCAAGGCCGAAACGGCGTCGTGCCCCCATTGGGCGTAAGCATTGCCGCCTGCGATCTCGACTGTTGCGTAGGAACCGTCATCCGTCCGCGTCGCAAACCTCAAGCGGGTCTGGAAGCCGTCCTTGCGGGTAGGCGGGATTGGTTCAGCCTCGGCATGAACGCGGGACGGCCTCGGACTGACCGGTATGTCGGGCAGGTCGGCGAAGGACAAGGCGAGACGCCGCAGCGCAGGGCACATATCGGACCGGACCTCCTCAACCCCCCGTTCTGATGTGCGTGTGGCCCGCCAGAGCCGGCCCTCCAGCTGCGCTTCGGTTCGCACAGCAAACGGTTCGTCGGGTTCGATGACGATCTCGTGGGCGAGTGTGTAGTGACGGTCTTCGGCGACTGTGATCGTGACCAGCCTGTCGCTGCGCATGAGCGCAGCCTCGGCGCTGGCCGTGGAGCCGGACGTCAAGGCCACAAGTGAGATTACAGACCTCATCAAGCGCATGAACTGACGATAGCAGCCGAAGCCATATCGGTCATGCCCGCCAAGGCCCGCTCCGGGTCGGGAGCAGCCCTTAGCCTGCCGCCTGAAAGCGGACCCGCGATTTCATGATGACACGCCCTGGGCCTCCAGCCGCGCATAGGCCGGCAGGGTCAGGAATTCCTCGCAGGTCTCGGCCAGGCACAGGTCGGTGAACAGGCGCACCGCCTCCTCCAGATGCGGCAGTTCCTTCGGCATGCGCCGGATCTCGTCCTCGATCAGGGCCCGCACCAGCGCCTCATCCACCACCCGGCCGTCGTCCAGATGGGCCGACAGCGCGCGCCACTGCCACACCTGGGTGCGGCTGATCTCGGCGGTGGCGGCGTCCTCCATCAGGTTGAACAGGGGCACGGCCCCGCGGCCGCCCAGCCATGCTTCCGTATAGAGAATGCCCACGCGGATGTTCTCGCGCAGGCCCGCCTCGGTGCGCGGACCCTGATGGATCTCCAGCAGGCGCTCACGGCCGATGTCCTGACCCGACAGGGGCCGGTCCAGCTGGTTCGGGCCGGGCATCAGGCGGTCGAACACCTCCATGGCCACGGGCACCAGATCCGGGTGCGCCACCCAGGTGCCGTCGTGGCCGTTGGACGCCTCGCGCTCCTTGTCCGCCCGGACCTTGGCGAAGGCGGCGGCGTTGGCGGCCTCGTCGTTCTTGACGGGAATCTGCGCGGCCATCCCACCCATGGCGAACGCCCCGCGCCGGTGGCACGCATCGATCAGCTTGAGGGAATAGGCGTTCAGGAACGCGTCGCCCATGACCATCGCCGACCGGTCCGGCGTCAGGAAGTCCGGGTTTCCGCCCAGCCGCTTGATGGTCGAGAAGATGTAGTCCCACCGCCCGCAGTTCAGGCCGACGATGTGGTCCTTCAGGGCGTGCAGGATCTCGTCCATCTCGAAGGCGGCGGTGATGGTCTCGATCAGGATGGTGGCCTTGAAGCTGCCCGCCGGCAGGCCCAGCGCGTCCTGGGCGCGGCGGAACACCTCGTCCCACAGGGCCGCCTCCTCCATGGTCTCCAGCTTGGGCAGGTAGAACCACAGGCCCGACCCGGCCTCTGTCGCCGCCCGGGCGTTGTGGAAGGCGTACAGGCCGAAGTCGAACAGGGCTCCCGACACCGGCTTGCCGTCCACGGTCAGGTGGTTCTCGGGCAGGTGCCAGCCGCGCGGACGCACCTTCAGCACGGCGCGCCGGTCCTTCAGGCGATAGGCCTTGCCGCTTTTCGGATCATCGAACGACAGGGTCCCCGCCCACAGGTCCTTCAGATTGACCTGCCCCTCCACCTGGTTGGTCCAGGTGGGGCTGGTGGCGTCCTCGAAGTCGGCCATGAACACCTTCGCCCCGGAGTTCAGGGCGTTGATGACCATCTTGCGGTCCACCGGGCCGGTGATCTCCACGCGGCGGTCCTGCAGCTCGGCGGGGATCGATCCGACGCGCCAGTCGCCGTCCCGGATGTGGGCCGTGTCGGCCCGGAAGTCCGGCGTCTCGCCCGCGTCGAACCGCGCCTGCCGCTTGGTGCGCTCGGCCAGCAGCGCCAGCCGCCGGGCGTCAAAACGCCGGTGCAGATCGGCCACGAAGGCCAGCGCCTCGGGCGTCAGGATCTCGCCCGCACGGCCCTCCACGGGGCCGGTGACGCGGATGGCGGTGTCGGTCAGGGTGTCCAGGGGCATGGCCTACTCATACCCGTGCGCGGCTTCATTGATGACCAGCGGCGGCATGGCGTTGAAGTCCACGGCCACCGGCTGGGGGATGCGCGCCTGATAGGTCTTGATGACATGGGCCATGCGGTGGCGCACCTCCCGCTCGGCCGCCCCGCCCCCGTCCAGCCCCAGCGGGGCCAGGCAGAAGTCGATGATGGCGTCGGCGCTTCTGATCTCGGTCATGATGGTGCTCCTTATTCCGCCGCCACGAACTGGGCGGTCTCGGTGGAATCCTTCAAGGCGGTGGTGGACGAGGCGCCCGACGAGATGGTCATGGCCACCTGGTCGAAATAGCCGGTGCCCACCTCACGCTGGTGCCGGGTGGCGGTGTAGCCCGAGGCCTCGTTGGCGAACTCGCGCTGCTGCAGCTCGGAATAGGCCGCCATGCCCCGGTCGCGGTAGCCCTGGGCCAGCTCGAACATGCCGTTGTTCAGGCTGTGGAACCCGGCCAGGGTCACGAACTGGAACTTGTAGCCCATGGCCCCCAGCTCGCG
The DNA here is from genome assembly GCF_015767455.1 of Brevundimonas sp. BAL450. Lineage (NCBI taxonomy): Bacteria > Pseudomonadati > Pseudomonadota > Alphaproteobacteria > Caulobacterales > Caulobacteraceae > Brevundimonas > Brevundimonas sp. BAL450. The sequence continues at coordinate 212,934 of NZ_JADWOW010000062.1, read as the reverse complement.
CTGGAACTTCGCAATGGTCGCCTTGTCCAGCTTGGCTTCCCAGTTGAACGAGGGCGAGCAGTTGTAGGCCATCAGCTTGCCGGGGTGTTCCTTCTGGATCGCCTCGGCGAACCGGCGCGCATCGTCCAGATCCGGGTGCGAGGTCTCCCACCACAGCAGGTCGGCGTATTTCGCATAGGCCAGACCGCGCGCGATGCAGTGGTCCAGACCCGTGCCGGCCTTCAGGCGATAGAAGCCCTCCGGCGTGCGGTTCTCGCGGTCGATGAACGGGTGGTCCCGCTCGTCCACATCGGACGTGATCAGCTGGGCGCTCTCCGCATCGGTGCGCGCCACGGTCAGGGTCGGAACCCCCATGACGTCGGCGGCCAGCCGCGCGGCGATCAGGTTGCGCTCATGGGCCTGGGTGGGGATCAGCACCTTGCCGCCCAGATGGCCGCACTTCTTCTCCGAGGCCAGCTGGTCTTCGAAGTGCACGCCCGCGGCGCCCGCCTCGATGAAGGCCTTCATGATCTCGAAGCTGTTCAGCGGCCCGCCGAAGCCGGCCTCGGCGTCCGCCACGATGGGGGCGAACCAGTCGCGCTTCGCCCCGCCCTCGCCGTGCTCGATCTGGTCGGCGCGCTGCAGGGTGCGGTTGATGCGGCGGCACAGCTCCGGCGCCGCATTGGCCGGATACAGCGACTGGTCCGGATACATGGCCGAGGCCGTATTGGCGTCCGCCGCCACCTGCCAGCCGGACAGATAGATGGCCTTCAGGCCCGCGCGGACCATCTGCATGGCCTGATTGCCGGTCACGGCGCCCAGGGCGTTGATGAAGGGCTCGGTGTGCAGCAACTCCCACAGGCGGTTGGCGCCCCGCTCGGCCAGGGTGTGCTGGATGGGGAACGAGCCGCGCAGGCGCTCCACCTCCTCGGGGCCATAGGGACGCTCGATCCCGTCGAACCGCCCCGCGGGGGCGCCCGGAACCAGTTCCGCGAAAGTGGTCATGATGTGTCTCCGACAACAGATCTTGCGGCCTCGTCGCCGCGTCGCTGCTCAGAAAACATGCGAGCGCCCGGATTGTAACGGCTGCACGCCCGTCTTTCGCGCTTATTGGTCACATCGTGACTATCTTTTGTCAGTCACTTCATGACATCATGACTGAATGAGCGACGACGCCGACCGCAAACTGTTTCTGGGCGGACGCCTCAAGCGGCTGCGGCGCGAGCTCGCCCTGTCCCAGACCGCCATGGCCGCGGATCTGGGCGTCTCGCCCAGCTATCTGAACCATATCGAGCGCAACCAGCGCCCCGTCTCGGCCCAGCTGCTGCTGCGGCTGGCCGAGACCTATGACGTGGACCTGCGGGCCTTCGGCGGCCAGACCGGGCCCGGCGGCGAGGCGGCCCTGGCCGAGGTCTTCGCCGACCCCCTGTTCCAGGGCATCCCCATCCCGCGCCACGAGATCCTGCAGCTGGCCGAGGATCTGCCCGGCGCCGCCGACGCGGTGGTGCGCCTGTACCGCGCCCTGTCGCAGGGCCGCCCCGCCGCCCCGGCCGCCGAGACCGCCGGCCCCGCCGACTGGGTCCGCGACCACATTCAGGCCCGCCGCAACCACTTCCCCGAACTGGACCTGATGGGCGAGGCGCTCAGCAACGATCTGGCGCCCGATCCCGCCACCCTGCAGACCGCCGGCCCCGAGGCCCTGATCCGCGAGCGCCTCAAGGCCCGCCACGACATGGGCGTGCGCGTCATGCCCGCCGAGGTGATGGTGGAATGGACCCGCCGCTTCGACCCGCACCGCAAGCGGCTGCTGGTCTCCGAGGTGCTGTCCCCCGCCTCCCGCGCCTTCGCCCTGGCCTATCAGCTGGGCCTGATTGAGCACGGCGGCGAGCTTCAGGCGCTGGTGGATCAGGCCGCCCCGCCCGACCCGGCCTCGGCGCGCCTGCTCAAGGTGTCGCTGGCCAACACCCTGGCCGCCGCCATCCTCATGCCCTATGGCGCGTTCCAGACCCTGGCCGAGCAGAGCGGCTACGACATGGACCGCCTGTGCGCCCGCTTCGGCGTCTCGTTCGAACAGGCGGCCCACCGCCTGACCACCCTGTCGCGGCCCACCGCGCGGGGCGTGCCCTTCTTCTTCATCCGCGTGGACCGGGCGGGCAATGTGTCCAAGCGCTACGCCTCCTCCGCCTTTCCCTTCGCCCGGTTCGGCGGCGGCTGCCCCCGCTGGCGCCTTCACGACGCCTTCGGCTCGCCCGGCCGCGTCCTGACCCAGATCGTGGAGACTCCCGACGGCCAGCGCTGGTTCACCCTGGCCCGCACCGTCCCGCGTCAGGGAACCCACGACCACGACCTGGCCGTGGGCCTCGGCTGCGAGCTCAAGCACGCCCACCGCCTGATCCATGCGAAGGGCCTGAACCTCGACGCCCCCGAAGTCACCGGCATCGGCCCCGCCTGCCGCCTGTGCGACCGTCACCCCTGCCCCCAACGCGCCGAACCCCCGCAAGGCCGCCCCCTCACCGTCGACGACTGGGCCAAGTCGGTGAGCCCCTATCCGTTCGTGATCAGCTGACTTAGATCTTCCCGGTCAGAACGAGCCGCTTCAGCTTCTTGCCCCACACGATCGCGCTTTCACGAAGCCGGATCATCCTCGCCTCGGCGGGCGAGACCTCATCATCGAATGTCTTGAAGGCGACCCGCGCGCGACGCTTGATCTTCATGGGGCGAATGGTCGGGAAGTGAGGCTTCAGCCTGGCCTCCCACCAGTCCGCGCCGTGAAGGGTGACGTGGGCGTTGCGCCCATCCAACAGCAGGGTGCGCGCCGGGGCCGTGTCGATGACCAGAAGGGCGTGTTCAGCGACCGCCGCCATATCGGTGAGGACAGGGTCCAGGTCCTCTTCGGGAATATGTTCAAGAACATCGACATTGATCAGCACGTCGAAACGGCGCTTCGGGCGCGCCGAAAACGCCGGCACCGCAGGATCGTACCGGCCGATCTCCGCGATCCCCAGCCGCCGCCCCACCAAAGGCCCCAGCATGCCCTTGCCGCAGCCGTAGTCGATCAGCGACGTCGCCTTCAGCGCCTTCAGATGCGGCAAGATCCACGGGAGTGTCTTGTGTCCCGTGGACCCATAGGACGCGTCCTTGGCATGGAACGCCGCATACTCATCCACGAGTGCCTGATCCGTCATAATCCCCCCCATTTTTTTATGGTGGGTCATCCATCAGACTCCACTCGAAATATCAATGGTGTCTGAGATCAATTGGATCAGGGTCAAGACCTTTTGATCTTCGCGAACGGTCGTCTGGCTAGAGCAGCACCACCCGCCCGTCGCGCACCTCGTGCGCCACCCCCGCGCGCTGGAACAGCGAGGCGATCTCGGCCGCGGGATCCGCCGCGCCGTCCGTCAGCAGCCGGCGGATGTCGCCCGCAAGGGAGGCGTCGCCGCTCACCCGCGTCAGCTCGGCCAGCCACTCGTCGGCGGTCAGGATACCGTCCTCGCGGTTGGCGTCGATCATCCCTCGCACCACGGTGAAGACGTCCCCGCCCGTTCGCGCCGCGCCGGGCTCGGCCAGCATGTGGAACACGGCCCCGCAGGCGTAATAGGCCTGATGCTCGCTGCGCTCCGCCGCCGTGTGAATGGGCCGGGCGGCGAAGCCGGCGCATTCGTCCACCGCCGTCTGCAGTCGGGCGCGCGCGTCATAGGTCGGATCGATCCGGGCCAGGGCGCGCACGGCCAGGATGTCGGCGCCGCCCTCGGTGATCCACATGTCGCGCACGCGTTCGTAACGCACCACCTGACCCAGCCAGAAATGTGCGCCCTCGTGGGCGATGAACCACCGTGCGCCCGCGCGCACCTCGGGTGTCGGCTCAAGCACGCCGACACCCTCGAAGGTCATGATGACCAGCCCGGGCAGGACGCTGCCACCCATGCTCAACAGGGACGGGGTCGGCCCGGCCCAGCTGACCATCAGGGTCGGCCGGGCCGACTGGCCCGCGCCGAGCCGATCCGCGTAATGGCTCATGACCCGGGGCGTGAAAGCCGACAGCTCCGTCTCGATCCAGGCGGGCAGTTCCGGGTCGAACACGGCGGCCAGATGCGCCGTCTCGTCCACCGGCACATCGCCGAACAGCACATAGGTCGGCGCCTCGGGCCGTTCAGCCTCGGCGCGCCGCTCGCCGTTCATCAACACCGGTCCCGCCTGATCGCGGAACAGGGCGCGAACCACCTCCCCATCAAGTTCTACGCCGTTGAGGTCCATGGGCAGGGCGTCGGCGTCCGCCGCATTCGCCAGCGGCCGCATGTCGAACTGGTCGGAATACAGCGCCACCGAGCCGTCGGTGAACGTCAGGGCCGGATCATAGGCGGCCAGCAGATTGCCTGAGAACGGCTCGAACCGGATGCGCACACGGCGGGGGACCGGGACGCCGTCCTCGCCCACCAGTACATCGTGCCAGCCGCGCCGCTCGATGCGCACACCGGGCGTCTCCACCGTAAAGGCGCGAGGCCGCCACGGCTGATTGTCCACCCGCGTCAGCGCCGAGTCCGTGAACAGCCAGGCCGGGGCGTCGCGGTCCAGCACATAGTCGGCGGTCCACACATCCCCGTCGCGCAGCACCCGCACCGTGGCGGGCCCGGCCAGGTCCTGCTCCGGCATGGGCCCGGGCGTGGCGGCGCAGGCGGCCAGCAGGGCGGCGGCCATCAGGAGGCAGGCGTGGCGCATCATGGCGATCTCCATTGCTAAGCTCGCCATATCCCCGGCCCCGCGCCCGGTCATCTTAAGCTTGAGTCATTTGCGCGGCCGGTCAGGCCCTGAGAGACCGCAGCATCAACTCGTGCCGCCACGCCGCCACATCGGCCAGGGCCCGGTCCAGTTCATTGCGCACCCGGCCCAGCCCGGCGCCGTCCCCGGCCTCCGCCTCTGCGCAGGCGCGGGCCAGGTCGGCCGCCCCGATGCCCGCCGCCGCCCCGCGCAGGGTATGGGCCGCGTCGCGCCAGCCGTCGGTCCCCGGCGCCAGCATGGGGGCCCACAGGGCCGCCTGTTCGGTGAACAGGGCCAGCACCTCCCCGGAGACGTCATCGTCCCCGCCGGTGGTCCGCTCCAGCACCGAGAAATCCACCGCCCCGCTCAGATCCCGCCTCGCCATCGCGCCCTCCATTTCCGTTCATCATCATGACCGACGCAAAAGCCTTGCGAAAGCATTCGCGACCTAGTAGGTGGTCCGCCCTTCGCCGGACATGTCCAGCGAGGCGTACGATGGTTCGGGTGATTAGCTCAGTTGGTAGAGCAGCTGACTCTTAATCAGCGGGTCGTAGGTTCGAGCCCTACATCACCCACCATCGTTTCTCAATAAAAACAATAACTTACACCCATCTGGAGGGGTCGCCCCGTTCTAGCTTGGCCGTTTAGAACGGTGTTTAGAACGGTGCTCTCGGGCGCCGTTTACGGCCTTTAAGAACCAGTGACTTCTTCGTGATGGAGGAAGGTGACCTGTCTTTTCACGGTGCGAACCCTTCGGGTCGCTTGCGCCTGGTGTTCGGGGGATGGTGGTCTGAACTGAGACGGAGGTTCGCCGTGAGCGCACGGGTCGGTCAGCGATTTCTACGCACCCCGCAAGCAGGGGAATATCTGGGCCTCTCGAGCCGAACGCTCGAGAAGCACAGAACCTACGGCACGGGGCCCGTGTATCGAAAGCTCGGCGGACGCGTGGTCTACGATCTCGACGACCTTTGCCAATGGGCCGACAGCGGCCTTCGAGCCTCGACATCCGATCCTCATTCCGGCCCGCATCCGGCGTCACCCCGCGCCTAGCCTTGTCATCCGCCCTCATTTAGACTTGTGAATGGCGGGTTCCGGAACGGGTAGGTGCTGGTCTTGAGTCAGGGGACGCTTAGCGTCGACGGCGACCAGGGTCGAAACGCCGGGCTTCATCACAGAAGTTCCTGGCCCGCCCCCTTCCCTCATCGTGCTTCGATCAAACCTTGTCGAACAGCCGACGCGACGGCCTCAATTCGCGTTCGAACCTTCAGCTTGGAGCAGACTTTCTCAAGGTAGCTGTCCACCGTGCGCGGCGACAATGAGAGGATGGTCCCAATGTCTGCGGAGCTTTTCCCGCGACACACCCACTGCAGACATTCCTGTTCGCGAGGGCTCAGCGAGGCCGGGGGCGGCTGGGGTTCCGGGTCTTGGGCATTAGCTTCCATGCTACACCACTGGTTGACTCGGTCCATCCGTACACGGCGGATCGAAGCGAGAGCAACGTCAATGTTTTGCGGCTTTCCCGCAGGTTTCTTGCGGTCCCGCCAACCTTGCCGGATGGTTGAACCCGCAACCGTCGGCGACTACAGCCCTCCGGTCGGGCGCCGTGAGATAGGCGCGGAGCTGGAGCCGGGGTTCGCCCATGGTGGAGGCAGCGCTGCGCGTCGAAGTATCGGGCCTCGTTTCGCGAGGATTCCAACGCCCGACCCCTCCGCCTTGCGTCAGGATTCCGTTTGATTCATGCTCTAGTGTCGGCGTGCGCGCCGATAGGGGCTTGGAATCCCCTGTGCGAAGTCAAACTCAAACGACGCGCGCCCCGCGCGCTTGTCGCTTGTCGACGGAGAGAGCCCGTGCGTCCGCACGGCGGCGACCCGTCTGATCTCGTCTGCGGATTCCCCGTCCTTCCCTGAGGGTCGGAGAGGTGCGTTGACCGATACCAAAGAGCTGGAACCGGAAGCAGCGGAGGGCCTAAACGGCCTGTATCGCCGCTATGCCGGCTGGCTCGATGGGCGGCTCAGGGCGCACGTGGGCGCCGACCAGGCAGCCGACGTGGTTCAAGAGACTTATCTGCGGGCCGCGCCCTATCGGAGCGCGGACATCCGACACCCCAAGTCTTTCTTGCTGCGGATTGCGCTCAATCTGGTTCGTGACGAGAGCCGGCGCCTGAAACGACAGCACGAGGCATTGGGCGATTTTGGTCAAGAGCAGAGTGGGGCCGCTTCTCAGGCGGAACAGCTGATGCTGAAGCAAATCATCCTTACCATGCCGCCGCTGTATCGGGACATCTTCGTATTGAGCCGCTTTCGCCCGGCGCACCCGACCGGCTGCCATCACATCGCGCAATTTCGCCGCCTTGGCTCCTTTCCACGCCCATCCCGTGGGCAAGGCGCGCGGCAACCATTGGGGTGAGGCGGTCGCGACCCTGCGGACCACGGCCGGCTCGCCCTTCTACTTCAACTTTCACGTCGGCGACCTGGGCCACACCTTCATCTGCGGGCCCTCGGGCTCGGGCAAGACGGTGGTCCAGAACTTCATGCTGGCTCAGCTGGAGCGTTTCGGCGCCCAGCAACTGTTCATCGACAAGGATCGCGGGGCCGAGATCTTCGTGCGCGCCTCTGGCGGAACCTATCTGGCGCTGCGGAATGGCGAGCCGACCGGGTTCGCCCCCTTCAAGGCGCTGCCGCCCTCTCCCGTCAATCGAGCGTTTCTGGTCCGTCTGGTCCGCGCCCTCGTCGCCCGTCCGGACGAAACCCTGACGGTGCCTGAGGCGCGGGCCATCGACCAGGGCGTGGCCGCCCTAGAGGCCTTGCCGCGCGACCGCCGCTCGATCGCCGCGTTGCGCAGCCTGCTCGGCCAAGGCGACGCCGGCGGGGTGGGGGCCCGGCTGGAACGCTGGCAACGCGGCGGGCCACTTGGCTGGGTGCTCGACAATGAGGAGGACGCGCTCGGCCTAGAAACCCGCTTCGCCGGCTTCGACATCACCCAGGTGCTCGATCATGACGAAGTCCGCACGCCGGCCATGCTCTATCTGTTCCACCGCATCGCAGAGCGTGTGGACGGTCGCCGGCTGGTCCTCGACATCGACGAATTCTGGAAGGTGCTAGGCGACCCGGCTTTCACCGACCTTGCGCAGGACGGCTTGAAGAGAGGTCTGGGTCCAGGCCAAGTCGCTCGGCATGGACGTTACCGGATACCGCCCGAGACAGCGAGACCGCCAAGCTGGCGGCGAGGTCCAGGAGCGCCAGCAGGAAACGGCTCCCGCTCGCGTCCAGGTCGGGCGAACCGTGGACGATCGGGTGAAGATCGCTTCCGCCGTCATTCGCACGCTGGTCACCGATCCGCAGGCGCAGGGCCGGTTGATCGAGCGGGCCTGGACCCGGGCGACGGCGCATCTGGAGCGGATTCGTCGGGCACCGGACATGGGTCTGTGCGGCAGAGAGATCAGAACCGCGACCGCTGAAACGGTAGGTCCGGAAGGTTTCCGGCGGCGACGCCCTCGCCGCCGGAAGCCTGAACACTCGCTCCAGAGGAACGCTTCGCCTAGCCTTGGGGCGCTGGTTCCGGCGTGGCTGAGGCCTCATCGGACGGTTCAGCCGACGGCGCCGTAGGTTCTTGGGTCGGTCTCATGTCGTCACAGCATTTCATCTCGGCGTCAGCCGCCATATCCTTGCAGCATTCGCAAGCTTCGGCGGCGAGAGCCGCGCCAGCGCTCAGCGTCAGGATCGCGCCGGCGGCCGCCAGCAGGTTGGAAATTTTCATCGTCATTCTCCTAGTGAACCATGGATGGTCATGAAATTCCTCGAAACCGTCGTACCCCCCGTATGGGCGGATATCGGCCACGAGCTAAATTGATCGGCGGTCGCCGCGTAACGGCGCGCACGGCCTCCCAAGCAGCGGAAGCCGTTCTACGACAGCCGTTTTGGCGGATTCTTGTGTGGAAGCGGGCCAGCGCCCTCTCGCACGACATCGACGGCGTCGAACCTGATCCCCCGCCGCGCGGACGGGCGTTGGACAGTCGGCGCCGGCGGCAGGGGCGCCGCAACGGCGGCGCAGCCCATCTTGGCGATGCAATCGGGCGTCATCTCGTCGCAGGGGCTCATCGCCTTGCCGGAAGACTCGTCCTCCATCACCATCATTAGGGCGCAGTCCATCTCCGCCATGCCACCCGTCGATGCGAACACCTGCAACGGGGTGGCGTGCGCCGACGACTGCCCGATAAAGCCGGCCACTGCCAAGGCGAACAGAACGGTGCGAACGATATTCCACATGCCCTTCCATCCCACCCCTGCCGACGCGGAGTCAAACGACCGATCTTGCCTGCGTCAGGCCCTCGCGCGGCCAATGGGTGCCGATTGCCTTGCACCGCATCCCATTCCGGACAGCGCCGACCCGGGGTGAGTTTGCGTCAGCCGAAGGTCGGATGAGGGATTGAGCCCCGGCGCCCGTATATATCGTTGAACCCCTTTGGTTTCGGAGTATCCAGAATGACCCCTCGCAAGATCCTTTCCCTCGTCGGCGCGGCCAGCGCTCTGCTGCTGGTCGCCACCCAGGCCGAGGCCCATGCCCGCGTCGTCTCCTCCACGCCGGCGGCAACCGCGACCATCGCTTCTCCCCGGGCGCTCACGGTGACCTTCAGCGAGCGCGTGGTCCCGGCCTTCTCGGGCCTTGAGGTCGTCAACGCGGCGGGGGCCAAATTCGCCGTGACCACCACCGTCTCCGAGGACGGCAAGACCATCTCAGGGCGGACGGCCCGCCCGCTCGCCGCCGGCGCCTACAATCTCAACTGGCGCGCGGCGTCGGCTGATGGTCACCGCATGACCGGCGTTATCGTCTTCACCGTGCGCTGAGCCTTCGTGCTCGACAGCCTGGTCATTCTGCTCCGGCTCGCTCAGTACGGGGGCGCTGTCGTCCTTCTGGGAACGCCGCTGTTCCTCATCTATGGACTGCGCGCGTCGGACGGGGTGGCACTCGGTTGGCCGAGGCCGCTGCTGATCGCCGCCTCGGCCGTTGTCGCCCTGAGCTCGGCCGCAGCGCTCGGGGCCCAGACTTCGGTGATGGCGGGCTCGATCGCCGAGGGTCTCAAACCCGCTTCCCTGGGTTTCATGATCACCGGCACGAGCCTAGGGCCGGCCTTCCTGGCCCGCGCCTTGGTCGCTGCGGCCGCTCTGGTCCTCCTTGTGCTGGCCAAGCCTTCCCGACCGGTCTGGATCGTCGTCGCCTTGGCCGGGCTCGTCGTGAGCGCCAGTTTCGCTTGGACGGGGCACGGCGCGGCCACGGAGGGGCCGGGAGGTCTCGTTCACCTGACGGCGGCCATACTGCACAGCTGGGGGGCCGCAGTCTGGCTCGGCGCGCTCGCGGCCCTGCTGATCCTGACGGTCCGCCACCGTCCCGCCCCAGCCGCTGACCGGATCCTTCACCAGGCGCTTCACGGCTTCGCAGGCGTGGGGACCGCGTCGGTCGCCGTCCTGGTGCTGAGCGGCCTGGTCAACAGCTGGTTCCTGATCGGACCTGACCGACTCTCTGGTCTTCTCACCACGCCCTACGGCCTGCTGCTGACGGGCAAGCTTGTCATCTTCGTGCTCATGCTGGTCCTGGCCGCAGCAAATCGCTTCCACCTAACCCCGGATCTCGCCCGCGTCCTCGATGATCCCGAGGATCTTCGGGTCGCGGTGGGACGTCTGAAGCGCAGCCTGATCATGGAAACTCTGCTGGCCCTAGCGCTTCTCGTGCTCGTTGCGGTTATGGGCACCTTAGCGCCTGTCTCTGCAATGGACATGACGATGTAGCCGTCAGGTTCTGAAATGGGTGCAAAGAAGCCTCGAAACCGCACGAAGACCCAGAAACGTTTCTCGAAGCCGTCGTGCGCCGCCGGTCCATCGGACCCGGGGTCCTGGCGTGTCCTTTTGCACCCGGTATTGTGAGGCGACATATCGGTTCCCTGGCAAAAACCATCGCCAAGGCCCTTCTGGCCGCCGCGTTTGTGATGGCAGGCATCCTCCAGCTGACAGCGCCAGAACCGTTCCTGGCGATCACACCCGACTGGGTGGTCTGGCCGCAAACGGTGATCCGCGTCACGGGCCTGCTGGAGATACTGGGCGCGAGCGCCCTGTACGTCCCGCGCCTGCGTCGCGCGGCCGGACTGGCCTTGGCCGCGTATGCGATCTGCGTCTTCCCGGCCAACATCAAGCACGCCATGGACTCGGCCGCTGAGGCCAGCGCCTTCCCAGGTTGGTGGTATCATGGCCCTCGGCTAGCGCTTCAGCCGATCATCGTCTGGTGGGCGCTCTGGTGCTCTGGCGTGATCGACTGGCCCTTCCATGGCCGCCGCAAATCACCCGACTGATTGGTCCAGGCCGTCGAGACAGGCACAGACTCAGCGTTTGGATCCCCTGGACGCGCGCGCCGTCTTCAGGTCCCGCGAAATCCTTATCCACAACAGGATGAACCCTGACACGACGATGCTCAGCGTCAACGCCGTGGTGATGATGATCAAGGGGTGATTGAAATCCTCGCCATCGTTCCAGTCCATGACATGGAGACGCCAGAAGAAGTCGAAGATCCGCCAGACGCCCGACCGGCGTGTCACCACCTCGCCGGTCGCCGGCGACAGGTAGAAACTGGTCTTTTCGCGGTCGGCGAAGTCCACCCGCCACAACGGCCCGGTTTGTCCGGTCTCCTGGGGCGCGGTGTTCAGGAACACGGCTTCCGACACCCCCGCCTCGCCCCTGTAAGCGCGCCTGGCGAAGCCCGTGGCCTGGGCGGTCGACATCGGTCCGAACGGCCGACCTGTCGCAGCCGACACGATGACCGGCTCGCCCGCCGCCGGTGTCAGGGTCCACGCCGGGCCCCGCGGCGTTGTGCGCAACTCCGCCTGGACCGGCGCGACGCCCGCGCGGCGGGCGATCTCGCCGAGGGCCGGAAGGGCGCCGAGCTCCAGCGGCACCGGGTTGAGTTCAGCCGCGCGATGCTCGCCGCGCACCGTCTCGATCGGGATGGCCGTCATCACCAGACCGCCGCCGACCCAGAACAGCACTTGAAGACCGACGACGAGCGCGATCCATTTATGCAGTTGGGTGGAGAGCCTGAGAACCTTCATGCCCGCGCCTCCGCCTAGCCGTGACGCGCGAAGACGCGCGTGCCGCCGCCCTTGAGGATCAGCAGGGTTTCATAAGGCTCCCGCTGGCCGTCGGGCGTCTCCATGCCGGGAGACCCCAGCGGCATCGCCGGCACCGCCAGACCCAGGGCGTCGGGACGCTCCGCAAGCAGCCGGCGCACGTCCTCGGCTGGTACATGGCCCTCCAGGACATATCCCCCGATCACGGCCGTATGACAGGAGGCTACAGACGCGGGAACGCCTTCGGCGCCGCGAACTGTGCCAGGGTCGCTCACCTCGGTGATTTGCGCCTGAAAGCCCGCCGCTGTCATGTGCTCAACCCACGCGCCGCAGCAGCCGCAGGTGGGCGATTTGTAGACGGCGAGGTCAGATGAAGGATGCAAGGTTTGCGAGCAGGCTGCGGCTGCCGAGGCGCTGACTCCAATGATCAGAAGAGAGCGGCGCGAAAGCGACATTATCATTGGCTCGTTACTCTGGTGATTGAGAGGCGGGGTAACCCGGTTGGGCGTCAAGTCGCCCGACGCAAGGGCCGAGCCGAAGAGTGATAGATGTCGAACCTCCACTCGTCGCCCCGCTTGCGCAGGACGCTTGTGGCGACGCCGCGGCGCTCGATCGGTTCGCGCGCCGTGTCCTTGAAGGTGATGTGATAGGTGTAGGTCTCGCTCACGAATGCGGTATCGCCGTCGATCTCCACAGTCATCTCGTGGTTACGAAACTCGAAACCCGCCAGATCGGTGAACTCGGGTCCGAGATGGTGCTCGAGATAATAGGCGAACGTCCCCTCGACGCCGCCGTTCTCGAAAATCGCCGAGTCCTCCCAGAACAGAGCCGTGGTCTGTGACACGTCCATCCGAATAATGGCGTCCTTGTAGGCGGTGACGACGGTTCGGACCTGCGCCTCGTCAGCGGTTTGCGCATGACCGGGGGCGTGTGCCGAGCCTGGAGTGTGTGTCGAGCCGGGGGCGTGAGAGTGGGGCGCCTGGGCCTGGGCAGAGGTAGCGAGGATGGCGGCGAGCGCCGATCCGGCGAGTGCTGAACGAAACGACATGGATCAAGCTCCTGGTTAGCCGCGGCCGCGAAAGCGTCCTGGTCCGGCCGAAGTGGATCGAAAACAATGTGGCTGGACGGCGAGCGTCCTTGGGGACCGTCAGAACATCAGATGTCTCATGCCGTGAGTCAGCATCCCGCCCAGCAGGCCGTTGACCATCACGGCGGCGGCGGTGAGCGTCAATAGGCCGATGTAGATCATCTCACGCCCGCGCCCCGGTCGGCGGACCCAGTGTTCCTTCGCCCACCAGCAGAGCAGGCCCAGAAGGGCGATCGAGGTGCCGAGCCACCGGTGATAGGCGTGGGTCGCGTCGTCCTTGCCGGGAAGCCCCATGGCGAACCACCCCAGCGCCACCGCGACGATCGAGGAGATCGCCGCCAGAGCGATGATGACGCGGGTGCCCTGGGTCAGGACCGGCCGACGCAACGTCAGAGCAGCGATCTCGAGAAGGGCGGCGACGAGGAACAGTGCGATAGGGAAATGCACCGCCGCCGGATGCATGGCGCCGAACCAGCGATACAAACGCTGGGGCATGGGCCTGGGACTCTCGTCTGCCATCATGGCGCCGTGGTCCATGTCTTGGGCCATGTCCGGCATGGCCATCATCCCCCCCTCCGGCACGGCGCCGGCCGGGGCAGCGGCCTGGACGCGGGCCGCAGCCTGCTTGTCATGGTCCTCGTGCGCGATTGCCGGCGCGCTGACCGACAGCGCCAGCACCAGGGCGAGACCCGACAGAAATCTACGCAGCGCCATGGCCCTCTCCAATCCTGTCCCTTCTGCTATCTACGCGCCGCAAAGCCCGTCCCCTCGCTCGAGGGATTTGGCGCGTTTCGGCGTAATAGGGATTAGGGGCGCAAGGAGAATGTTCGATGATGCGTAATTTGGATGATCTTCTGGTGCGGTGGGCGGCGATGCCCGTCGATAGGTCGCTCGACGGACTGGAGCCCATCGTCTGGCGCCGAGTCGATGTTTTAAGGGGGGAGCGCCTCGTCGCGCAGCTTCGGTTCGGGGCTGTGGCCATGGCCCTGGCGACCGGCCTTACCGCAGGCGGCGTCGGCGCTGTCGCCGCGCCACGACCGCCCGGCGAAATGGCCATCTTCACGGTTGATGCGGGCCTGTCGCTCCTGGTGCGCCTGGAAACCGGCCGATGATGCGCGGCTGGCGGGCGATCGTCCTGACGGCCGTGCTGGCCGCAGTCGCAGGCGGCGCGGGCACCTGGATCAGCGCCAGCTGGGTGCTGAGCCGGCGCGAACCGCCGTCGCTGCACGACATCGTGCACAATGGCCTCACGCTCTCATCCGACCAATTGACCCGCATCGAGGCGGTCGAAGCCCGGTTCGCGGCCCGCCGGCCTGCGCTCGAAGCCGACGTCCGCGCGGCGAACCGAGAATTGGCGCGCGCCATTGAACAGAGCGATGGCGACGGGCCCCAGGTCCAAGCCGCAGTGGACCATTTTCACGTCGCGATGGGCGCCCTCCAGAAGGAGACGATCGCCCACGTGTTCGAGATGCGATCGGTGCTGACGCCGGCCCAGGCCGAGGTCTTCGACGACCGCATCGTCGCGGCTCTCGCGCCCGACGAAAACTAGCGGTCCGGGTGGAGAGTCCAACGGACCTGTCAGCCCGCGCCGCCGGCGGCGACCGGGCGGCCTTCAGCGAGTTGATGCGGCAGACCAAGACGGCGCTGTTCCGCTTCGTCCGGCGCTATGTCGGCGACGAGCAGGAGGCATGGGATCTGTTACAGGAGACCTATGCGGCGGCTTGGATCAACATCCACCGCTACGATCCGATGCGGCCCTTCGAGGCCTGGATCCGGACCATCGCGCTCAACAAATGCAGGGACTGGAGCCGCCGTCGCGCCGTCCGGCGGCTCATCCGGGGCGGCGTCGATCTGTCTTCGCCGGAAGCCATGGCCGTGCCGGACGTGGCCGAGTCGGCGGACGAGAGGATGGAGGCCGGCGAGCGGCTCGCCCGGCTGAACGAGGCGATGAGCCGTTTACCCCCTCACCTCAAGGCTCCGCTTCTGCTCACGGCGATCGAGGGCCGCAGTCAGGCGGAAACGGCTGGAATGCTCGGGATCTCCATCAAGGCCGTCGAGACCCGCGTGGCGCGCGCCCGCCGCAAACTTTCCGACGCCTTGGGGGACACGAGCGCCGTCCGGACCATTCTGGAGTGACCGGTCCGCTGTCCCCGGGACCGTCATCGGCGTCCGGCCATATGCTCGCGCCGGACCGAGCGCCAGTCGATCGACATGGTCGGCGAGGGCTGCGGCGCGCGCCCGCGTAATCAAGTATAAGACGTCGCCCGCTCCCGCGGGTGGCCCAACAAGGCCGAATTCCTTTTGACCTAGGCGTCGCCAAAGGCGACCCGACCGTCACCCCTTTCTGAGGAGCCGTTACATGAGAACCTTGATCCTCACCGCCGCTGCGGCGGTCACCCTGGGCGCCTGCCAGCAAGCCGCCGAGCCTCAGCCTGTCGACGCCCAGACTGCGCCGGACGCCTCGGCGACGACCCCGATGGACGCCGCGCCGGTCGTCACGCCCGAGCCGACCCCGCAGCCGCAGACCGCCGAGTCGGCGCCCGCGACCCCGCGTGCCCCGGCGCCCCGACCGGCCCGGCCAGCGCCAGCGCCCGTTCCGACGCCGCCGCCCGCCGATCCGATGGCCGGCCATGACATGTCGAAGATGGACGACATGACCATGCCGCCCAACCAATAGTTCCGCGTAAGTATCAGGAGTTTTTCCCATGAACCGTTCAATTCTCGCCGGCTTCGCTATCTTGGCGGCGCTGGCTCCCGTCTCCCTCGCCCACGCCCAGAGCCAGCCGCACGCGGGCATGTCGGCGCAGGAGCACGCTGCAATGCAGGCACCGGCCAACGGCGTCGTGACGACCCCGGCGGACAACGCCATGCTGTCCGCCGCCCCGACCGCTTTCTCGGCGACCTTCCCGCACGCCATGGTCCTGACGTCGCTTCGCCTGACCGGCGGGCCTTCGGGGCAGGCGGTCGATGTGGCCGTGTCGGCGGATGCTGCGCCTGCGACCATGGTCAGGGCGCCGCTTCCCACCATGGCGCCCGGCTCCTACACCGCCGCCTGGGCAGCGAATGGCCCCGACGGCCACGAGATGAATGGCGTCGTTCGTTTCATGGTTCACTGAGGCGGCGGCCTCTCGCCTCCTGAGGGCCCAAACAGATGTGAAGGAACGCCGCGCGGCTTGCCGCGCGGCGTTCCTTTTTGACCAATCGGATCATCGGCCTCCTGACCTCTGATCATCGGTCGATTGCAAGCGGCGGTGAGATCGCGCGTGTGGCGGTCTTCATCCACGCTGGCTCTGGGGGCCGGGACCAGCCGTTCGCCCAGGCCCGCCAAGGTCCGGACCACGATATCGGCGTCGCCGGAACGGCCCCTTACCCTTGGCCCGCCTCCGGATCGTATAGGATAGTAAAACAGCCCAGAGCCTTGGACGGACGATGTCCCTTTCGGGGTTGCCGCCGATCACGCAGACTTTGCGGGGCTCACCCGCCAGGGGGCAAAACGCCCGTCTGAACGCGGCGGGGCAGGTCTTTCCGATACCGACTTCGCCCTCGATCCAGATGTGATCGAAATAGGATTCGGGACCGAACCGCTTGATCTTGGCGAGCTGCAACGGACCGGAGCCGTTGGTGAGAAGCGCGAAACGATGTCCCGCGTTCCGCAACTCAACCAGCAGCGCCTCCGCCCCGACCTCGAGCCGTATGTCTTGGTCTCGCTGCTGGCTGAAGGCGTGAGCGAGGCGCTCGGCGACCTCCGTCAGCGGTGCGGGATATCCCTCCCGGTCAAGCGCCTTTGAAGGCGGCGGCGGCGATGCGGCGGGCGGCGCGGCCCCGGCGGTGACTGTTCGGGTCACGCCAGAACGCTTCGCCGGCTTGGTTCAGGGCCTGTGCCGCGATGTCTGGCGCCAAGTCTCCAAGCTCGGCTTGCAACGCCAAGCAAACGCTCCGCTACGCCTAATCCGGCCTGCGGTAAGCCGAGATCAGCGTATCATCCATATCGATGACCACGACCGACGACGCCGCCCTGCGGGCGGGCGCCGGGCTGATCTTGCGAGCGGTCCGGAAGGGCCTGCGATAGCTTCAGGTCGGATGAGGTTTGCCGCCCTCAACCCCGCTAAAACCACGTCCGGATACCGACGACGAACCGCGTGTCTTCAGAACTTCGCCCATCGGCTTCGAGGAAGTCCGCCGTATTGCCGAAGCTCTTCGTCCATTCCAAGCCGACATAAGGGGCGAACTCCTTGCGGAACTCATACCGCAACCGAGCCCCCACCTGGAGCGACGACAGGCCGGACCCGACTCGAAGCTCGGGAATGTCCTCGGCTGACAACACCACTTCAGCGCGCGGCTGCACGATCCAGCGATTGGTGATTCGCTGATCGTATTCGGCCTCCGCCCTCGCCGTCAGCTCGCCCTTGGTGGACAGGAAGGCGGCTGCATCGACTTCGAACCAATAGGGTGCCAGCCCCTGGATACCGACGACCAGATCAGTCCGGTCGCCTCCGTCGGGGCGATAAGTCTGGCGCACTCCGGTTTGGAAATCGAAGAAAGGTCTGATGGCGCGGCTGTACAAGGCCTGAAGCTCGGCCTCCTCCAACCCGCCATCGAACTCACCCTCCCCTTCCGATTTCCACCAGAAGCGATTGATGTCTCCGCCCGTCCAACCCTGAACATCGAAGCCGTATGCCTCCTCGCCATCCGAGAAGCTCGCTTCCAATTGGTCGATGATGACGGAACTGGCGCGCACCTCGCCGTTCTCGATCCGAAGCTGCTCCCTCGACGCCGCCATCTCAGCCGGATCGAACAACAGATCGGCGGCATGCGTGGGACCAGAGGTCGCGGCCAACGGGACCGGCATCTCCGGGGGGCGCCCCGGGGTGTCGGCGCTCGTCGGCACGTCGGGGGGAATTGCCATCCCTAACATGTCGTGGCCGGCATGGGGATCCGCTTGTCCCGGCTGGGGCTGGCCCATCGCCGACATGTCGTGGCCTGCGTGCGGATCGGCCTGGCCAGTCGCGGGCCTCGGTTCCGATGGCATCGTGGACATGTCATGGCCGGCATGGGGATCCGCCTGCGCCGGCTGGGCTTGGCCCATCGCGGACATGTCGTGGCCTGCGTGCGGATCGACCTGTCCTGTCGCGGGCATCGATTCCGCTGGCATCGTGGACATGTCATGGCCGGCATGGGGATCCGGTTGCCTCGGCTCAGGCTGGCCCATCGCGGACATGTCGTGGCCTGCGTGCGGATCGCCCTGTCCGGCCGCGGGCATCATCGATCCCGCCGGCATCGTGGACATGTCATGGCCGGCATGGGGATCCGCCTGCGCCGGCTGGGCTTGGCCCATCGCGGACATGTCGTGGCCTGCGTGCGGATCGACCTGTCCTGTCGCGGGCATCGATCCCGACGGCATCGCGGACATGTCATGGCCGGCGTGAGGATCTGCGGCGGGCTGAACGCGTTCGGGAACGGCTCCCACAGGACAAATGGGAGCCCCGGTCGCGCTGACCCGCGCGGCGTCGCCGGTCGGGGCGCCGCGTCGAACACAGCCTGGCGGAAGCGGCGCGGATTGCGCGGGCTGGGCGGCGACCGAGTGCCCAGCATGGGACTGAGCCAGGGCGGGAGACGCGGATGCGAGGATGAGCGGCAGAAGGGCGACTGAGGTCCGGATCACGAGGCGACTCCATCCATGGGGCGCACGGTGACGACGTTGAACATCCCCGCGTGCATGTGCATCAACATGTGGCAGTGGAAAGCCCAGTCGCCGGGGGCGTCGGCCGTCAGATCGAAGGTGACCTTGCCGCCCGGCGCGACATTGACCGTATGCTTGAGGGGCTGGTGGCCGGCTGGTCCGCCCGTCACGAGTTCGAAGAAATGGCCGTGCAGGTGGATCGGGTGGGCCATCATTGTGTCGTTGACCAGGGTCACCCGCACACGCTCATCTCGCTCGAAGCGGATGGGTTCAACGATCTCGCTAAATTTGCGCCCGTCGAAGCCCCACATGAATCGCTCCATGTTGCCGGTCAGATGGATTTCCATCGTCCGTGACGGGGGACGCTGGTCCTTATTGGGCTGGAGCGACACCAGGTCGGTGTAGACGAGGACGCGGTGGGGAACGTCCTGTAGCCCGGTCGGGCGCTCGCCCAACCGGTTCGCCGGGGCCATGGCGATGGCGTCAACGCCCACCCCGACCGCCATGTCGGGCGGCGCGTTCTCAGGATCGCGCATGTTCATCCCGGCCATGGACCCATGGTCCATCCCGCTCATCGTCCCGGCGGATTGGGGAGCCATGGCGCTGTGATCCATGCCCGCCATGGCTCCGCCGGACGCGCCGGTCATGGCCCCGTGGTCCATCCCGGCCATGGCCGCGCCTGGTTGGGCTCCCATGGACCCGTGATCCATCCCGCCCATGCCGCCCATGTCGCCCATGCCCATGTCGCGCATGGTCAGGTTGGGGACCTCGCGCAGCGGCGGCACCTCGGCGCTCATGCCCAGGCGCGGCGCCAGGGTCGCCCGACCCATGCCGGAACGGTCGATGGCCTCGGAGACGATGGTGTAGGCGCGGTCCTCGGTCGGCCGAACGATCACGTCATAGGTCTCGGCGACCGAGATCTGGAATTCGTCGGTTTCGACCGGCCGGACGTTCTCGCCGTCGGCCTGGACCACCGTCATCGGCAGGCCGGGGATGCGGACGTTGAAGATCGACATGGCCGAGGCGTTGATGATGCGCAGGCGCACCCGCTCGCCCGGCCCGAACAGGCCGGTCCAGTTCTCCTGCGGCCCGTGGCCGTTGATCAGATAAGTGTAGGTCGTGCCGTTGACGTCGAGGATGTCGCGCGGATCCATGCGCATCTCGCCCCACATCCGGCGTTCCTCCAGGCTCATCCGGTCCTCGCCGGAGATGAGCCCGGCCAAGGTCGTCCGCTGCCGATTGAAATATCCCGGGCTCTGCTTAAGCTTGGTCAGGATGTCGTGGGGGTTCATGAAGCTCCAGTCCGACAGGACCAGAACATGCTCTCGGTCATAGCCGATCGGGTCCGCGGCCGCTGGATCGATGACGATCGGGCCGTAGTGGCCGAGCGCTTCCTGGAGCCCCGAATGGCTGTGGTACCAGAAGGTCCCGGACTGACGGATCGGGAACTCGTAGACAAACGTCTCGCGCGGTCTGATGCCTGGGAAGCTGATGCCTGGAACCCCGTCCATCTGGAACGGCAGCAACAGGCCGTGCCAGTGGATCGAGGTGTCCTCGTCCAAGGTGTTGGTCACAGACAGTCGCACGTTCTGGCCCTCGCGCATCCGAAGCAGGGGCGCCGGAAGCATCCCATTGATCGTCGTCGCGAGACCGGTTCTGCCGCCCACGGTGAATGGGGTCTGGCCGACGGTGAGGTCGATGTTCGGTCCCGTCAGGGTCGGCAGGTCGGACCTCAGTCCCGGCGTGCCGGTCTGTGCCCAGGCAGGCATCATGCCCTGCAAGGCCGCAAGACTGCCTCCGGCGACGGCGCCGCGCAGCAGCAGTCGACGATCCAGCTTCATGGGATACTCCTGAAAGTCATGATCGCACCTCCGAACGGCGACGATCTATAGGGATTTACGCAAGCGGCGCGGCCGTCCCTCGCGACACGCTGCCGCAGAGAGCCGACCGCGCCAGCGCCTTCTTGGACCGCCCGCCGAATTACCGCCGCGCCAGAAGAGCCTTCATCTGGGCGATTTCTCGTTCCTGGGAGCTGACGATCTCTTCGCACAGACTGAGCACTTCCGGATCCGTCAGCGACGCCTGCTGGCACATCAGGATGGCGCCGGAGTGGTGCGGGATCATCGAACGCAGGAATTCCGCATCGCCCACCGCCGCCTGGGTCCGCATCCCCCAGAAGCTGACCGCGAAGACCAAAGCGGCGGCGGCGCCGATCAGCAGATTGGTTCGTTTAGAGGGATACATTGACCTCATGAAGACCAGCATAAGAATCGCCATCGGCGAGACCATCATCAGGGTCATGTAGACGTTATTGAGGTTAAGGTAGAAATGATCGAGGGACGCGATCATCGTATACATCACAAGGTACATGATGATGAAATCAAGGACGAGTTCGATCGCAAACGACCGATAGCTCCCCTTCATGGCTTTCATGTTTTCCACGGCTGCAACCCTTTTCTGATCAAAACCCGCCCCCGCATCAGCAACGCTGCGTCAGCCGGCATTCCCGGGATGGGCTTCCAACCACGCGCGTAACTCGCCGATGTCGGCCGTCTGCATCTCGATCGTCTTCTGCGCCATGCGCCGGATGCCGGCGTCCTGGCTCTCGCGCAGCACCACCTGGGACATGTCGAGAGCGCCCTGGTGGTGAGCGATCATCTTGCTGGCCCACATCTGGTCCGTGTTCGCTCCGGTCGCGGCCATCATGGCGTCTATCATTTTCGCTTCGGCCGGCGCGAACGGCGGCTCACCGCCTCCGTCCGGCGCCGCCGCACCGTCTGCGGCCCCCACGTTCGTCTCAAGCCAACGCCGGAGCTCGGCGATGTCCCCGGTCTGCATGTCGATGGTCTTCTGCGCCATCCGGCGAATGTCGGCATCCCGGGTATCCCGCAGCACGATCTGGGACATGTCGAGGGCGCCCTGATGATGGGGGATCATCTTGCGGGCCCATGACTCGCCGGCGTTGGCTCCTGTCGCCGCCCTCATGGCCTCGTGCATTTCGGTCTCGGCGGCGGAGAACGGCGTCTGCGCCATCGCCATGGGTTCCGAGGAGGCGTCCGCCTCCGGCGCCGACGGCGCCTCTGCCGCAGGACTGCAGGCTGCAAGAACGAGAGCTGAAGAGCCGGCTGCAAGGAGGGTCAAGCGCGTGATGGTTGGGTTGATCATTGGAATCTCCGGCTTCGATGCGGTCGCCGGCGATTCGCGGGGCGGCCAAACAATGAGGGGCGTCCGGCATCCGCTGCGGCGGGGCGGACTTGACCTGCCCCGGCAACACGCCGGACATGGATGACAACCTAATCCGGGCCAGCCGCCACGGTTCCGCCTTGATTAAATATACCGGAGCGTCGCCAGATCAGGCGAAGGATCTTCCGCCGGGATGCGTATTGACCCAAGCGCCATTCATCATGTTCCCTGATCGCATCCCGACGCCGCCCCCTTCAAAGCCGGACCGCACGAAGCCGAAGCGCATTGGCGATGACGCTGACCGAGGATAAGGCCATCGCCAACGCCGCCAGGGCCGGTGACAGCAGAAGGCCGAAGATCGGGTACAACAGCCCCGCCGCGACCGGGATGCCAAGGGCGTTGTAGCCGAAAGCGAAGACCAGATTCTGGCGGATGTTGCTCATCACCGCCTTCGACAGCTTCCTGGCTCGGACAATGCCCTGAAGGTCGCCGCCTAGCAGGGTGACGCCGGCGCTTTCGATCGCCACGTCCGAACCTGCGCCCATCGCCACACCGACATCTGCGGCGGCCAGCGCTGGAGCGTCGTTGACCCCGTCCCCGGCCATGGCGACGATCCGGCCCTCGGCGCGCAGCCGCTCGACGACTGCCGCCTTGTCCTGCGGCAGGACCTCGGCCTGGACGTCGTCGATGCCTAGCTGGCGCGCCACCGCCTCTGCCGTGGTTCGGTTGTCGCCGGTCATCATCACCAGACGCAGGCCCGCCGCCTTCAGGTCGCGGATAGCCCCGGCGGTCGTCGCCTTGACTGGATCGGCGATGCCCAGGACGCCGGCCGCAGCTCCGTCCACGGCCACGAAGATGGCGGTGGCGCCGTCCTGGCGAAGCGCCTCAGCCTCGGCCTCAAGCGTTGCGACGTCGACGCCGATCTCCTTGAGGTAGCGGCCGTTACCGAGCACCACGCGGCGACCGTCGACCACCCCGGTGACGCCGCGCCCGACCGGGCTGTCGAACTCCGACGCCTCCGACAGCACCAGATTTCGGTCGGTCGCTGCGCGTACGACCGCATCGGCCAGCGGATGTTCACTGCTGCGTTCCAAACTGGCGGAGAGCCTTAGAAGCTCAACCTCGTCGAAACCGGCGGCTGGGCGGATAGTCGTCACCGACGGGCGTCCCTCGGTCAGGGTGCCGGTCTTGTCGAGCACCAGGGTGTCCACCTTCTCAAAGCGCTCCAACGCCTCGGCGCTCTTGATCAGAACCCCCGCGTGGGCGCCGCGTCCTACCCCGACCATGATTGAGATGGGTGTGGCCAGACCCAGCGCACACGGACAGGCGATGATCAGGACCGACACCGCAGCGACCAGCGCGTATGACAGTCGCGGTTCGGGACCGACCAGGCCCCAGACGATTGCGGCGAGAACCGCGATAACGATCACCGCCGGCACGAACCAGCCCGAAACCTTGTCAGCCAGACGTTGGATAGGCGCTCGGCTTCGTTGCGCCTGGGCGACCATCTGGACGATCTGGGCCAACAGGGTGTCGGCGCCAACCTTATCCGCCCGCATGACGAAGGAGCCGGTCTTGTTGAGCGACCCGGCAACGACCTTGTCGCCGACGGTCTTGGTCACCGGCATGGATTCGCCCGTGACCAGGGACTCGTCGATGGTCACGCGACCGTCCAGGATTTCGCCGTCGACCGCCACCTTCTCGCCGGGACGGACGCGCAGCCGATCTCCCACGACGACCAAGTCGAGCGTGACGTCTTCGTCGCCGCCGTCGTCACGAACCCGCCGCGCGGTCTTGGGTGCCAGATCCAGCAGCGCCCGGATGGCGCCGGATGTCTGTTCGCGCGCACGCAGTTCCAAGATCTGGCCCACTAGAACCAGCACTGTGATGATGGCCGCAGCCTCGAAATAGACCGGCGCGCTTCCGTCCATCCGCCGGATAGCGTCCGGGAACAGACTTGGCGCCATCACCGCGACCACGCTGTAGATCCACGCCGCTCCGACGCCGATGGCGATCAGGGTGAACATATTGAGGCTGCGGTTGCGGATCGAAGCCCAACCACGCTGGAAAAAGGGCCAGCCGGCCCACAGCACAACGGGCGTCGCCAGGGCGAACTGAATCCAGTTGGAGGTCTGGCCCGGAATCCGCATGGCCAGTCCCGTCAGATGGCCGCCCATTTCGAGCGCGAAGACCGGCAGGGTCAACACCGCGCCGACCCAGAGGCGGCGGGTGAAGTCGATCAGTTCGTGATTGACCGGCGCCTCGGCGGAGACTGTCTCCGGCTCCAGCGCCATGCCGCAGATCGGGCAGGAGCCAGGGCCTTCCTGGCGCACTTCCGGATGCATGGGACAGGTGTAGATCGCGCCGGGGGTGACGGACGCCGGTCCCGGGGCCTCGCTGAGATACCGGTCCGGATCGGCGATGAATTTGGTCCGGCAGCCCGCCGAACAGAAGAAGTGATCTTGTCTCTCGTGGGCGGTTCGATGCGCCGTGGTCGCCGGATCGACGGTCATGCCGCAGACCGGATCGACCGTCTTTGAGTCCCTGTCCGCCGATTTGGTCGAGCAGCAGCTGTGACCGGCTGGCGGCGAATGGGAGGGCATGGACATTGCGGGCTCCTTGGAAGGCCGCGCTTCAAATATACCCTACGGGGGTATATCGCAAGGCGCCGACCTGGGATACGGTCCAACCACTCGATCGAGGAATTGGATGCAGACCGAAGCTAAGCCCAAGGTGTTAAACCGCTTGAACCGAATCGAAGGACAGGTGCGCGGCATCGGTCGGATGGTCGAAGAAGATCGGTACTGCGTCGAGGTCCTGACCCAGCTCCAGGCGGTGCGGGCCGCCCTCCTGCGCGTCGAGAACGAGGTCTTGAAGGACCACCTCGACCACTGCGTCATGGGGGCGATGACCGGCGACGATCTCGCCGACCGCAAAGCCAAAGCCACCGAACTGATCTACCTTCTCGCTCGCGCCCGCTAACGCGACAGGTCCCGTCGGAGCGGTTCGGCGACGTGCTGAGATATCCTCCGACGCCGGGGTCCGGTATGAGGGCTGTCTGCATCCGATGCGTAACCCAATTAGGCGGACGTTTTATCCCCGCCCGCCTTGGGGGCCATCGCTCATGACGTCTGTACCGCCGACCCGCGACGGCTACCCCGCCGAACTGAGGGCCCTGACCAGTTTGCGGGCCTTCTTGGCGGTGGGGGTGGTGCTATTCCACTATCAGCTCCAGTGGGACCCAGCCTTGGGCTTCAGTCCGATTATTGAGCGAAGCCGCCTGGCGGTGGACGCTTTCTTCATGCTGTCGGGCTTCATCCTGACCCACGTCTACGGGCCGGCCTTCGCTGCCGGGACCTTCAATTACAGGCGCTTCATCGTGGCCCGGCTGGCGCGGCTCTACCCCCTGCATCTGACCGTACTGACAGGGGTGCTGATCATGGTGTTGGGCGCCATGGCGGCCGGGGTGCAGTTCGACGCCGACAGCTACCCTCCGCTCGCCTTCTTCCAGACCCTGTTCCTCGTCCAGTCCTGGTTCCCGACGGACGCCGTCATCAACTGGAGCGGACCCAGTTGGTCGCTTTCGGCGGAATGGTTTGCCTATCTGCTGTTCCCCGCCTTTGCATGGCTGGCCCTGCGGTTCCGAGCGCGCCCCTGGGCGTTGCTCGGGATCGGAGCGGTGGCTTTCATTGCGATCGACGCCCTGTATGTCCAGGCGTTCGGCAAGGTCCTGCCCCGGGCCGAGGATTCGCTCGGCATCCTGCGGATCGTCCCGGAATTCTTGATCGGCATGGCGCTTTATGCGCTGGGCCATCGCTGGCGCTGGAGCCGGCCCGTCGCCGCCGCCGCCGCCCTGTTCACCACAGTGCTCCTGCTCGGTGCGATGCAGCTGTCGCTGGACGACCGCATCATCGTCGCCCTCGCGGCCCCCGTGATCCTGACATGGTCGCTGCTCGCCCGCGCGGACTGCGAAGGCCCCCTTGCCGCCCCGGCCCTAGTCTTCGCCGGCGAGGCGTCCTTCGCCCTCTATCTCGTGCATATGCCCGTCATCGTCGCATTCAAGGGTGTCGTTGCCGAACTCCGAGGCATCGACAGCGCTTTCCGGATCACACCGGTCGAACTGACGGGGTTGTTTGTCGCCACGGCGCTGATCGCAGCCGCCTTGCATTTGCTCGTAGAGAAACCCGGTCGAACTTGGATACGACGCAGGTTCGAGAGCCATAGGTCTGAAGGAGTTGCGCCCGACTAATCAGCATCTATCCTGCTGCTGGTTCTTTCAGCCCAAATGATGGTGTCGGCCCGACCGCCTTGTCGGAGCCGTCGGCGACTCCTGATCTAATAGCTCAGACGCTGACGCGCAGACCTGCGGCCTCTTAAGCCGCAGGTCCGTGGTTCAAGTCCACGAATGCCCCCACTTGTCACCACTCCTCGCAGGGACTTTGTCATCAAGCTTATTCGGCCCGCAACGTCAGGCAGCTAGGCTAGGATAGCTACGGACACGCCGCCTTTCTGTAGGTCAAGGCCGCCAATTCATCAGCAGAAAGACGAACTCCTTGAATTCGGCCCGACAGAATTGGCCGCAAGCAATCTAGCGGCACTCATATCCGCAAAAATACCTGACGCTGTCGCAGCCAAGCTACTATAAACCAAGTGACGCCTAGCACGACAGCGAGTGAAAATAACGACGCTAGGGTCGCCCCTCCTACTAACCCGTCGAAAGCCCGGCCTACATATAAGCGTCCAGCGGAAAGCGCCGTCAAAATCAGCGCATGCAGAACGTAAGCCGCGATCGCATTGAGCCCGAACGACCGGAAGAATTCGGTGCCGATGGGCCGTCGGCCAAGGACGTCGACTAACCAGTATGCAGATGCCAGTATCAAAAGAGTGAGGCCAGCACTGACCATCGCATAGCTGCTAGTCCAGAGGTTCTTTACGATCGGGAGCGCCCCTGACCAGACAACGCCCACCGCCAAAAACAGAGCACCGCTAATCGCTAAGCGAAAGGATATACCAGCGGACGGAGTGCGCTTGCACAACCATAGACCCGCCATCACACCGATCATACACAGGGCCACCGCAGGAAACGTACTGAGAACCCCTTCCGGATCGTAACCCGAAGGGCCCGGTACGTAGATGTGGCCGCTGAGCGTCACGCGATCAAACCACGAGACGAAGTTTGCGCCCGGCACCGTTATATCTCTAGGGACACCGGAGGGTAGCGGCGCGAGGAGAGCCGCCCAGTACCCGACAAGAAGAGTTGCAATCATGACTATCTGGAAACGGCTGGAACTATGGCGAATGAGAAGGGCGGTCGCCAAATAAACAAGGGCGAGCCGTTGTAAAACGCCGAGTATACGGAATGTGTCTGGGTCCGGATCCCTCAACCAATAGAGATTGGAAAGCACAAGGCCTACGGCAAAGAGGCGGCTTGATCGGACCAGGACTCGTCGAAACGGTTGCTTTACAGAGGCGTCATAATTGAGCCCCAGCGAGACCCCCATCAGTACAACGAACGCTGGGAATACGAGATCAGCAGGGGTTAAACCCGTCCATTCTGCATGGAGAAGGGGCCAAGGCACGACGCTGACATGATGGTTTGCGACCGTAGCCGCCCAATTCACGATAATCATGCCTACGACGGCGAAACCGCGCATCACATCGAGCGAAGCAAGACGCTGCGCACCAACCATCGACAGTCCTCCGCTTCCTAAATTGATTACGTGGCGAGCGACTAGTTCCCTCACTCCGCTCGTTCGACTTCCTCGACGAATTAATTATTTCGCGCTCTATCTGAAAGGAAGGCGGCGCTCCGTGGGGGAGCTGAGTAGAAATCGCCATGAGACTGACCCAGAGCCGGATTCCGACTCAGGTCTATTCAGCGCCGGACGATCCGATGTTGCTGGCCCTTGTATTGGAGCTGACGGACCCCAAGGGGGTCTAGCGCGGCTCGTCGCAGCGGTTAATCGAACGGCCCAGGAAGAACCGCTCGGCGTGGACCTGTCGGTCACGCTCAACCCGAAGACGATTAAGCACGGCGGCAGGCATGTCGCGCTTCGCTGTTCCTTACTGATTTTTCCGCCTCAAAAGCGCTCGTGATTCTGCAATGAAAATGACGACAAACGGCTCACCGAAACACAGGGCTTCGTCCTGACGCTTTCGGCTGCCGCCAATCAGCGGCGACGGCGCGCCGATCGGTCGGGTGGCGGCGCCGCCGGAGGATGGGTGAAATCCTTCCCAAGCCACGCCTGATCGAGTTGACGCTCGATCTGTTGTCCTCGAGTTAGGACGGGCGGCATGTCGGGCACGAACTGCTCGATCCTGCGGCCCATCGCCTGGTCTTCCACCTGACCGGACCGGGCGAGCCTCAGCGCCTCCGCGACGAACGCTCGCCTTATGGTCAGCTGCCGGTCCCGGATCGGTCCGAGCCAGCCGGCGTCACGACCGTCCGGTCTGGCGGCGTCGCGATAGGCGCTGGCCAGCACCGCAGGGATCTCACCCGTCCCCGCGACGAACCGTTCCCGCAGCTTGCGTACGGGGATGCGCTCGGCCTTCTTGACTACGCCTCGCGCGCGACGCGGGGTCGCCTCGGCTTCGACGCCCCTCGCCCGCATCGCGGCTGCGAACCTGTCCCGCCAAACCTGCAGATCGGCCTTGCGCGGGTTCAGCCGTTCTCCATCCCGCCCGAGCGCCCGCACAGTCATATGCACATGAGGGTGACGGTCGTCTGTGTGGAGCGCGAACACATAGGGATGGCGGTCGCCGAAGGTTTGGTCGGCGAAGGCGCGCGCGGCGTCGTGGACCCGAAACGAGTCGGTCCCCGCCGGCATACTGAGCACGATCGACAGCGACACCGGCGAATTCCGTCGATGCCTTGGGTCGACCGAAAGTTCGGCCGTCCAGTCTTCCGCCAGTGACTTAACCGCAGATCGACCCTCCAGCCGCTCGCCGTCCGGCCCCTCCAGAACGAGCTTGCCGTTGCGCGAGATGTAGTCGAGGTGGCGCAGAAGATGGCCTCCATCGCGCGTCCGACCCGTGATCTTGACCATCACCTCCGGCGCCCGGCGCACGACCCGCGCCAGTTGCGCGCGCGTTCCCGACCCTGCCGCGGCGGTTGGTCCGCGAAGCACGGTCGGAGTGATCCGCGCGCGTCGAATGTCGATGGGCGGCCGAAGGACCTCCTCGAAGCCGAAGGGTGTCCGGAAGTCGGTCATAGCTCCGCGGACCAGTAGGCCAAGTTCCCGTTGAAGGCATCATGCAGACCCGCGATGTGCGCCCGGACTTCGTCGCTGAAGGCCGCCAGCTGGGCCGTCTCCAGGTCGAGCACCGTCCCTTCCATCACCGCCGTGTTCAGGGCGCGGGCGATTTGGTTGACGTTGACGCCGATCCGCCGGAGTTCGCGCTGGACCTCGATGAACGCCAGGGCCTCCGGCCGGGTGAACTGGGGCCGGTTGTGAAGGCGTCCGCGGATCAGGGCGACAGACCATTGGGTGCGGGACAGGCCCGCGCTCGCCGCCTCGGTCTCGAGCAGGGCCACATCCAGCTCGCCGAGGCGGAGGGTCAGCTTGCTCGACTTGCCGCCCGTCGGAGGGTTCTCGGGCACGGGAAGATGTGCCTGCGCGACGCCCTCCATGAGGCTGCGCAGGAAGCGCGACCGGCCCCCGTGACCGGCTGCGGCGGCGTCGAAACGACGGGCCAGATCGGGCGAGAGGCGAAGGGTGAGGCGGTCCATCGGTCGAGGGCTTTGTCAGACATTGCCGGCGCAAAGCCTATCCTGCCCTAGACAGTCACCTCCCTCGCCCCGTAGGCCTGCGGGGCTGCCCCGTCCTCCCCTCGGCGTCCGCTTCGCGACCGCTCGCCCACCGCCCTGAAGGGCGCCCCAGCCGGACGACGGGCGATGGATGGACCCCGCCATGCTTTCATCCAGATCGTGCTCTCAGCGTTCCAGGCACTTGTGCGGCGGCGGTTGGAGAACACACCCCTCAGGTTCGACTGCGTGTATTTTCTGTCGCCCCACGACGCCGCGGACGCGACCATCTTCACCGTCTATCCCGGTCAACCACACAGCTTCTTCACGGAGATGTCGGATGAACGGCTGGCGGTGATACGCCTTCTGCGGGTAGATTCAGCGACGTGACGAACGATCCAACCTCGTAGATCGACGCCGCCGCCACGCGGCGTCGATACGATTGACGGTCTCAGCCGGATTGAAGTTCGTGCAGGAAGGTCACCGCGCGTTGGGCGTGGGCGGCCGCGCTGAAGACGAAACGCTTGTCGTCGCGCAGCACCCGGAGCCAGGACTCGACATAGGCGGCGTGATCGTCACGCGGTTCCAGATGGAGTTCGAGGTCGGCGCACAGGAATGCTGCGCCCAATTCGGCGACCAGTTCCTCGCGAGCATAGCCTTCATCGCCGTGCCGACGACGCCCGAAGTCGCGGTCCAACCGACTGGCGTGGCGTGTCCAGTGGGTCATCTCGTGGCCGAGCGTGGCGTAATAGCTCCCGGCGTCGATGAAGGTCTCAAACGCCGGCATCTGGATAATGTCAGGCCCAGGCGCATAGAAGGCGCACCCGCCACCGTGCCGAACAACCGCCCCGGTCGCGCTGAAGAAGGCTTCGGCGCGGGCGATGCGATCGTCGGGGTTTTGGACGGGCGGCTTCACCGGCGCGAAGGCCTCGGGGAGTCCCTCGATCTGTTCGGTGTTGAAAACTGTGTAGGCCTTCAGGAACGGAATGCGGGCCGTCTCGGGCTCGCCGACGTCAGAGATTTCCTCGCGGACGATGGTGTTGGCGTAGACCACGGTCGATCCGGTTTCGCCCTTGCGGACGTGGGCGCCAAGCGCGAGCGCCTGTCGGAAGGTCATCCAGGTGGCGGAGACATAGCCTCGCGTCATGGCTTTCGACCAGAGAAGCAGGACGTTGACGCCATTGTAGGGCGTGCCGTCGTGGCGGAGCGGCCGGCTGACGGTTTCGCTGGCTGTCCAGGGCTGGGTCCACGGCCGGACCCCGGCTTCAAGCTGGGCGATGATCCGATCTGTGACGCGAGCGTAGAGATCGGGGCGAGCGGGTTCGTTGGGGCGCGTCATGGCGGCCTCCTCGGACGGGATGTGAAGGAAGGGGCGACGGCGCTTGGTCAGCGCCGCCGCGACTCGGTCAGCGAGACCAGATCAGGCTGTGCCCGCCGTCGATCTCGACCAGAGAGGCGTAGATCGGAGCGGGGAAGCTGGGATCGTCGAGCTTGACCGAGAGGTAGTCGCGGTTCTCGCGGGACGTCTTCTTCCAGGCGGCGCCGAACTCGGTCTGGCCGGAGAAGATGCGGAAGTCGGGAGCCTTCTCGTCGGTCTTCTCGTTGGCCCGCAGATTGGCGGACTTGACGTTGAGGGTGAGGGTCTTGATCGAACCGCTGTAGGTTCCGTCCGCTTGCTGGGTGAAGGTGCCGATGGTGGCCATGGTCGTCTCTCCTTGCTGATGTCGGGCCACGCCTGCCGCGGCCTCGATGGCGATCGACGGACCGGGAGACGGACGGCCCGCAGGTCGGAGCGCCGCAGGCGAGAGAGACCCCGAAGCGCACGCGAAGGACTGGGCGGGGCGTGTTTCTTGCTTGCGCGAGGAGGCCGTCAGGCCGGGGAAGAAACTCGCCCCGCCCGGTTGCGGAAGACGACCGGCTTTCGGTCAGATCAAGCCATTGAGAGGCCGCGCACGGCTGAGCCCGCTGCCAGGAGAGCCGGCCCGTCCGCTCCTCGGTCAGCCGGCAAACGGACGGTCGGCGGCGACCTTACCCGCCCGTCATAGGCGCGCGCCCAACGCCCTGGCTCAGAGAAGAACGATGCCGGCGCCCCCCGCCGCCACGATCACCGCCACGATGTTCAACCGACTGGTCCAAACGTAGAGCACCGCCAGCGACGCCGCGAAAATCCCCACGCCGATGACCAGGGGAGAGATCCGTTCGCTCGTCGCCAGGGCGAGTTCGACGGTCGTCGCCGCGATCAGGCCCACCACGGCGGCGGTGATGCCCTCCAGCAAGGCGTGCAGTCGCTTGTCCTCCAGCACGGCCTCCAGACGATCATACAGGACCAGGGAGAAGCCGAACGCCGGCAGGAACACCCCCGCCGTCATCACCACCGCGCCGACCGGCCCGCCGCCGACATAGCCCACGAAGGTGGCGAAGATGATTAGTGGAGCGGGCAGCACCCCCGACAGGGCCAAGCCGTCGAGGAACTGTCCATCGGTCATCCAGCCTCGCCCCACGGCGTCGTTGCGGATGAACGGGATGGCCGTATAGGCACCGCCGAAGGTGAGCAGTCCGGCCTTCAGGCCGGACGCGAACAAGGACAGGAGCGAGGCATCGACCGCTCCGGTCACGATCGGCGCAATGTCGAGGTCCGCTGTCGAACCCGACGACGTCACGACCCAGGCCAGCGCGACCGCGACGATGAAGACCAACGCGGCCAGGATCCCACGCCCCAGCGCCAGAAGCGCATAGACGAGCCCGGCCGCTGGCAGGGTGATCCAGAACGGCGTCCCCGCGAAGGCCGCCAAGCCGCAGACGACGGCGATGACCCAGAGCCAGCGATTGCGCAGAACGTGTTCGCCGATGCGATGCACGGCCCGGACGATGAGCGCGATGACGGCCGCCTGGATGCCGAGGAAGGCGGCTCCCAGCGCCGTCCCGTCGATGTCGAGGGCGAAATAGGCCCAAGACAGCCCCATCATCAGCAGGAAGCCCGGCAGCATGAAGCCCAGGCCAGCCAGCACGCCGCCGATGCGGCCCCTGGCCCGCATGCCGAGATGGACGCAAAGTTCGTGCGCCTCTGGGCCCGGCAGGGCCTGCATGACGGCCAGCAGGCGGTTGAAGCGGGGGCTGGATATCCAGCGCTCCTCGTCGACCAGCTCGCGGCGGATCATGGCGATCTGGGCGACGGGTCCGCCCCAGGCCATGAAGCCGAACTTCAGGAAGCGGAGGAACAGCGCGGCGTACCCGAGCGGGGGCGGCTGCGGATCGGCGGCGACGCGATCCAGCGACGCGCTCACGGCCGCTTCCGCAGGGTGGCCCATGTGAAGGCCTGAAACCCTCCGGCCGGGGTCCGGTGATAATCCGTCCAGTGGTCCACGAGATCGAAATCGACCTCGAACTCACGGTGCAATCCGGCCACGTCGTAGCGGCGGACCGGCAGTCCGCTGCATCGGTCGGGCCCTTCCGGCGCGAAGGTGGCGATGATCACATGGCCATCGGGCGCCAGGCCGGCCGCCAAGGCCCGCCGGTAGGCCGCTCGCGCCTCGACCGTGATCAGGAAATGAAAGACTGCTCGGTCGTGCCAGAGATCGTAGCGCCGCTTCGCCCGCCAGGTGACGATGTCGGCGACGCGCCAGTCCACCCGATCCGCTCGCGCGCCCAGGCGCGCTTTCGAGACCTCCAGGGCTTCCTCTGCGATGTCCAGGACGGTCAGGTCGCTCCAGCCCAGATCGAGCAGCCGGTCCACCAGGGCCGACGCGCCTCCGCCGACATCGATCAGTGACCGGCGCGGACCGGCGCCCACGCGGCGCAGCGCCTCAAGCGAGGCGGTCGGGGTCGCCTCGAACCAGCTGACCTGATCGGACGTCTTCGACCGATAGACGTCGTTCCAACGGTCGCCGTCATGACCGGTCATGGATTTCGGCGAGTCCCTGTAGGTTCAAATCAAGCCCCAGCGTCATCGTCGACCTCGTCGCGCAGTTGCACCAGCCGCTCTTCACAGACCATCTCCGCCAGCCCACGCAGCACCTCTACCCGTTCCGTCAACCAGGCCAGTTCCTCGTCGCTGATCTTGTAGTGCTTGGAGTAGCGCGCCTTGACGTATGCTTCGCGCAACAGCTCGAAGCAGCGCCGCTCGAACTTGCTCTCACGCGGCCACGCCGCCGTGAGGCGCGCGTCGATCGCCTCGCCCTTCTTGCGTAGAAAGGCGAGGTTGTGCGCTTTGCCGCTATACAGCGTCACCACCAGCAAGATGCAGTGGTAAAGGTGCTCAGCAGCCTGATGAAGAAGGAAGGCCGCCCAGTTGCGGTCTCCCATCTCGATATAAAACTTCGCGCCAGCCTGCGCTCCGGTGGCGCTGGTGATCCACTTCTCGAAATGCTGCTCGGCTTCCGCCAGCGCCACCTGCGCCTTAAGGTCCGCTGGCTTGTGCAGCTTGGCGCCAGGCGTGTCGTGCAGAACCACGCCCTCCCGCACGATGTCGGCGAAGAAGTAGCGACCCCGGTCCAACTGCTCGTTCACGTCGTCCAGGCTGTGAACGATCAGGCTGACCGGTGTCTTGATGTCCGGCCCCAAGGGCATCAGCCGGTTTTCGGCGTCATGCCAGAACTCGCCGTCGGTCAGGTCTTCGTGGTCGACCACGATCAGCAGGTCGAAGTCGGAGAAGTAGCGGCCGACCGGATCGTGCACCCAGTCGCCGCGCGCGTATGATCCGTAGAGGATGATCTTGAGGATATTGCCGTTCTTCAGCCGCGCGGCCCGGCGCGTCGAGATCGCCTCCTCGAACGACTCCCGAACCACCTCCACCACCCGGCGCAATTCCGCCTGCTTGCGCAGCGGCAGATGATCGAGACTCTTCTTCATCGCCAGAGTCTCCCTGATGGCGGCTCGAACAGCAAGCCTCGCGTCCAAGTGGAGCGCGCGTCGTGAATCCTAGGCGTTGTGGATCAAACGGAGCAGTGTCCCGTCGAGGTCGATCAAGGCACCAATGCGCAGTCCTGATGCTTCGACGGCGGGCGCGTGAAGCCGGGGCGCTCCCCAGCACTGCCCGGGCAGGCCGGCGGCCTTGCAGACGGCGTAAAAGCCGTCGAGGTTGTCGAGATGTAGGCAGCAGCTGAACGAACTGGTCGTCGGGTCGAGGTCGGCATAGGGAAAGAACTCAAGCGTGAGATCGCCGCGCTTGAGGATCATCCAGCCCTCGTCGCGCCAGCCTTCGACGAAGCCCAACGCCGCATAGAACCGCGACGTGAGTTCGAAATCCCGCGAGGGTAGATTCGGCGTGGCGTGATCGGTCATGGACTGAGCCTAGCCGCAACATCCCTTGCCATCCACCTGAACCGGCGGACAGGCGGTGTCGCCATAGGAGCAGAAGACGCAGCAGTCTCCGGGCAGGGGCCTTAGCTGGCGCCTGCATCCGAGGCAGTTGTAGAACCAGAGGCAGGCGTCGGTCGGCATCGTCTCCGTCGCGGCGTGGCGGCAGTGCGGACAGACGAGCGTCGAGGTCAGAACCACGGGCGTGCTCATCGGAGGGCTGCCAAGCGCAGCATGAGGAATGGTTCAATCAGGGGTTCCCAGACGAAGGCCGTCGCCACAAGAGCCGTCGCAACTACTAGAACCCAGAAGGACAGACGCGATGGCCGGTCGCAGCTCGCATCGGTTCGGCAGCGCCGCAAGCGCCAAAAGTGCAGCAGCCAGCCCACCGCGACGATGAGCAGGGCGATCGGGGTCAGCGTATGGCGCAGGCCCGCGAGCATCGCCGCGCCGGCGAAGGAAAGCCCGACGACGGACAGAGCTAGCGGCAGGACGCAGCAGGCGGCCCAAGCGAGAACCGACGCCGCGCCGGCAATAGCGGCTGAGGCGCCGACGGCAATTTCGGCCTTGTCGCGGTCGGTAGGATCGGGAGTCATCGGCAGCTCCTGTTCAGCGCCAGTCACCCGCTCTACAACCCGTAGCGGCTACGGGTTCAAGAGTGATGTGTGCGATGAAAATCGGCGAACTGTCGGCGCGGGCGGGGGTCCACCTCGAAACGATCCGCTATTATGAACGGATCGGGCTTTTACCTCCGCCTGGACGGACCAGCAACGGTCATCGCCGTTATGGGTAGCAGGAGGCCCAGCAACTGCGCTTCATCCGGCGGGCGCGTGATCTGGGCTTTGGGATTCCCACGATCCGCGATCTCGTGGCGCTTAGCGATGCCGAGACTGAAGCCTGCGGGGCTGTGCGGGACTTGATGCGGAGCCATCTGGAATTGGTGGATGAGAAGATCGCCGACCTCGAGCGGCTGGGAACGGTGCTGGGTCGCGCCCTCGACGGCTGCGAGGACGGCGATCAGGCGCGCTGCCCCGTCATCGAGGCGCTCGGCGCCGGGTGAGTTTCGTCGGTTGACGCCTTTGCGCAGAGGCGGCGCCGCATGCGAGGCTCGTTTCAGTGTCGGGACGCGGTGATGGTGACGGCGGCCTCGCGACAGGCCTCTTCGCAGCGGCAGCATTCGTCGGCGCAGAGGCGGCAGTGCTCGTGCTTGTCGGCGTGCTTGTCGCATTCGGCGGCGCAGTCGGCACAGGCCTGGGCGCAGGCTTCCAACATGCGCTTGATGAGGGCCTCATTGCCGCCCGCGCGCCGCGCGGCCAGACCGCCCGTGACGAGACAGACATCGGCGCAGTCCAGGTTCAGGCGGATGCACTGGGTCAGGTCCGCCACTATCTTCTCGGCCAGGCAGGCGTCGGCGCAAATGCGGCAGACGGCGGCGCAGCCGTAGGCGGCCTCGATGGCGCGAACGAGGGAGTCGTTGACGTCGCCTCGCACGTCGGGGTGGCTGTTGATCATCGGTTGGATATGCATGGGAAGCTCCTCACGGTTCCCGGAACAAGTCAGACCGATTGCCGCTGTTCCCGCGCCTGGCGTTCCCTATTCATCCGCGAGCCCCGCCGACGGCGGCGCGAGCGTCTGGCCTTGTCGGATAACGGGCGCCGGGACCGCTGACGCGGCCCCGGCTTTCCCGCCTATTCCGCCGCGAACGGAGCGTCCGTCGCCTGCTCAGCCGCCGGACCGAGTTGCGCCCGTCAACCGGTCGTGCGAAGGTCTTCCGCATGTGGAATGTCATCCGCACATTCATCATCGCCTTGGCGTTCGTTGGCTTTCTTGACCAGTCGATGGCGCGCGCCGCTCCGTTGCCTGTCGCTGCCGACGCGGTCGAGATGTCCTCGGACTGCGCGGAAATGGCGATGGACCAAGCCGACCCATCAGACGGGAAACGCATGCCGTGCGACGAGATGACGCCGGAGTGCATGGTCCAGATGGGATGCACGGCGGTTTCGCCGGTGCTGAGGCCTGAATCGATACTGTCTCATCCGTCGGTGGGCGTACCAGCGGCCTACGACCGGGTGGTGACGCGCCTGACGGGGACGACCCCGTGTCCGCTTCGAGATCCTCCCAGACTCCAGCCCTGACACTGTCTTCGCGGGCGGCGCACCATTGGACGCCGACCATTCGAGCAGCTGAACCCGTAGCCTGACGGCGACGGGTCCGAGGGTTTCGGAGTTCCTTGTCGTGTTAAAATCATCTGCCGGTCGGGCGCGCCGCGGCGCGCCGCTCTGGCTCCGCGCCGCATCGTTCGGCGGCTGCGCCTTGCTCATCGCAGGCTCGGTCCAGGCTGAACCTCTGACGTTCGAACAGGCCTTGGAGGCCAGCTCGGACGCGCCGTCCCTGCGCGCCAGCGAACTGGGCGTGGACGCCGCCCGGGCCTCTGCGATCGCCGCCGGTCGGCTGCCGGATCCCCGCCTGCGCGTCGGCCTGAGCAACTATCCGGTGTCGGGTCCTTCGGCCGGCCGGTTCGACGAGAGCGCGATGACCATGTTTCAGGTCGGCGTTCAGCAGGATGTTCCAAGCCGGGCGCGCCGGCGCGCCGAACGTGAAGTCGCCGGGGCGGATGTCGACGTGGCCCGGGCGAGGGCGGCGACCACCCTCTGGGAGGTGCGCATCGCCGCCGGCCAGGCCTGGATTGATCTGCACTACGCCGAGCGCCGGCTGGCCGTCCTCGATGAGCTTCTGGCGTCGCTCGAGCCGCTCTGGGAGGCGGCGCCCGCCGCGGTGGCGTCATCCCGGCTCCGCCCGGCCCAGGCCCTCGGACCTGTGGAGTTGAAGGCCGATCTTGAGGACAGGCGCGACGGCCTGGACGCGAACATCGCCGAGGCGCGCGCTGGACTTTCGCGCTGGACCGGCGATCCGGCGCCGACAACGGACGGCCCGCCGCCGGACATCGATCTCGATCCGACCGCCCGGCGCATCAGCCTTGCGGACCTGCCGCCCCTGCGGGCCTACCGCGCCGCCGCCGAGCGCGCCGAGGCGGATGTCGATCTGGCCCGCGCGGGCCGGCGGCCCGACTGGTCGTTCGAGGTGGGTTATTCGCGCCGCGACCCGATGTTCGGCGATCTCGTCTCCGTCGGCGCCAGCGTCCGCCTCCCGCTGTTTCAATCGACACGACAGGCGCCGCTGATCACCGCCCGCGCAGCCGATGCGCGACGCGTCGCCGCCGAGCGTGAGGCGCTCGAGCGCGCCCTCTCGGCGGAGCTCCAGGGCGATCTGGCCCGGTACGAATCGGCGCGAACGCGCTGGATCCGGGCGAGGGACGTGGTCCTGCCCAACCTGCGCTCCCGCGCCGATGTCGAGACCGCCGGCTATGCGGCCGGCTCCGCGGACATGTCCGGGGTCATCGACGCCTTTACCGCCCTGGCCAATGCCCGCCTCGACGCCCTGGACCGGGAAGCCGAGGTGGCGCGGCTCGCCGTCCAGATCACCCTGACCTACGGGAGCGGCCAATGATCCGGCTCGAGCGCAACCATCTCCGGTGGGCGACGGCCGCCGCCGGTCTGATCATCATCGGCGCCGGCCTCGGATGGGGACTCTCCAGACCTGGGGCGGATCGCGCGGAGGCGCCCGAAGCCGCGTCGGGCGAGCGCGAGGTGCTCTACTGGTACGATCCCATGGTCCCGGACCAGCGGTTCGACCGGCCGGGCAAGTCCCCCTACATGGATATGGACCTGGTCCCCCGATACGCCGACGAGGCCTCGGACACCGGGGCCGGCGTTCGCATCGATCCCGCTCTCGTCCAGTCGCTCGGCGCCCGCTTCGCCACGGTTCGATCAGGAACCCTGGAGGGCGATGTCGCGGCGACGGCCGTCGTCGATTTCAACGCGCGCGACGTGGCCGTCGTCCAGGCTCGCGCCGCCGGCTTCGTCGAACGCGTCTATGACCGCGCGCCCGGCGACGTCATCCGGGCCGGCGCGCCGCTGGTCGATCTGCTCGTGCCTGAGTGGGGCGGCGCCCAGCTCGAGTATCTCGCGCTCCGGCGCACGGGAGATGCGGCCCTCACGGCCGCTGCGCGCCAACGCCTCATCCTGCTGGGCATGCCCGAAAGCCTGGTCGCTGCGGTCGAGCGCTCGGGCCGGCCCCGGACGACGGTGACGGTGTCCAGCCCGATCGGCGGCGCCATTCGCACGCTCGGCGTCAGGGCCGGGATGAGCGTGCCCGCCGGCATGACCCTGGCCGAGATCAATGGGCTTTCGACCGTGTGGCTCAACGCAGCGATACCCGAAGCCATGGCGGGCCGCCTGCGCGTCGGGCGCACCGTCGGGGTGACGCTGGCGGCCTTCCCCGGCGAGCGGATGACGGGGCGGCTGACCGCCCTGTTGCCGGAAATCGCGGGCGACAGCCGGACCGTGACGGCCCGCATCGAGATGACCAATCGTGGAGGTCGGCTGCGGCCGGGCATGTACGGGCAGATCGTCTTCGGCGGCGAGTCCGGGACCACCCTGCTCGTACCGTCCGAGGCGGTGATCCGGACCGGCCGGCGGACGCTCGTCATGCTCGCGCTGGAGGGCGGCCGCTATCAACCCGCAGAGGTCCGGGTCGGGCGCGAAGCCGGCGGGCAGACGCAGATCCTCGCCGGACTCAATGAAGGCGAGCGGGTGGTCGCGTCCGGGCAGTTCCTGCTGGATTCGGAAGCCAGCCTGTCGGGCGTGGAGGCGCGCAACCTCGACCAGGCCGCGGCCGCCGACGGACCGGCCATCCACCGGGCCAGCGGACGGGTCCAGGCGATCGGGGAGGGGACCATAACCCTCGCCCACGGACCGGTGCCGGCGTTGCAGTGGCCGGCGATGACCATGACCTTCCGGATTCCGGAGACGGTCGATCAGGACGTATCGATCGGCGACCAGGTGGACTTCACCTTCGAGGCGGCGGACAGCGAACCGACGGTGCGCAGCCTGACCCGCAAGGAAGCAACCCGATGATCGCCGCCGTCATTCGCGCGTCGGTCCGGGCGCGGATTTTCGTCCTGCTGGCCGCGCTCGCCCTGCTGGCGGGCGGGCTTTGGGCCGTTCGCAGCACGCCCGTCGACGCCTTGCCGGACCTGTCGGACGTCCAGGTCATCATCCGGACAGCCTATCCCGGCCAGGCGCCGCAGATCGTCGAGAACCAGGTCACCTATCCCTTGGCCACGACCATGCTGTCGGTGCCCGGCGCCCGCACGGTGAGGGGCTATTCGTTCTTCGGCGACAGCTACGTCTATGTCCTGTTCGATGAGGGAACCGATCTCTACTGGGCCCGGTCGCGGGTTCTCGAATACCTCAGCCAGGTCCAGTCGCGATTGCCCGAGACGGCGAGGCCGGCGCTGGGCCCGGACGCGACGGGGGTGGGCTGGATCTACGAATACGCCCTGGTCGACCGAACCGGCCGGCACGATCTGTCCCAGTTGCGCAGCCTGCAGGACTGGTTCCTGCGCTACGAGCTGAAGACCGTGCCCGGCGTGGCCGAGGTCGCCACCATCGGCGGCATGGTCCGCCAATATCAGGTCGTGCTCGACCCGGTGAAGCTCGCCGCCTTCGGCGTCACCCACCAGGCGGTGGTGGAGGCCATCAGGCAGGGCAACGCCGAGACTGGCGGCTCCGTGCTCGAGCTGGCGGAAACCGAATACATGGTCCGCGCCAACGGCTACCTGACCGACCTGGACGACTTTCGCGCCGTCCCGATCCGGGCGGCGGCCGGCGGCGTTCCGGTTCAGCTCGGCGACGTCGCCACGGTCCAGATCGGGCCGGAGATGCGCCGCGGGATCGCCGAGCTGAACGGCGAGGGCGAGGTGGTCGGCGGGGTTGTGATCCTGCGATCCGGCGGCAATGCGCGGTCCGTCATCGCGGCGGTGCAGGAACGGCTCGAGACGCTCAAGTCGGGCCTGCCGCCCGGGGTCGAGGTGGTTCCGGTCTACGACCGGTCCGAACTCATCGATCGCGCGATCGAGAACCTCAGCACCAAGCTGATCGAGGAGTTCGTGGTCGTCGCCATCGTCTGCGGACTGTTCCTGTGGCACGCCCGCTCGGCGCTGGTCGCGATCCTGACCCTGCCGCTCGGCGTGCTGGCGGCCTTCATCCTGATGCATCTGCAGGGGGTCAACGCCAACATCATGTCGCTGGGCGGCATCGCCATCGCCATCGGCGCCATGGTCGACGCGGCGGTGGTCATGATCGAGAACGCCCACAAGCACATCGAGCGATGGGAACACGATCATCCGGACGACCGGCTTAAGGGCGAGGCGCGCTGGCGGGTGATCACCGAGGCCGCCGTCGAGGTGGGGCCGGCGCTGTTCCTCAGCCTGGTGATCATCACCCTGTCGTTCGTGCCGGTGTTCACCTTGCAGGCGCAGGAGGGGCGGCTGTTTTCGCCCCTGGCCTTCACCAAGAGCTACGCCATGGGGGGGGCGGCCATCCTCTCCATCACCCTCGTGCCGGTGCTGATGGGATTTCTTATCCGCGGACGCATCCCGGCCGAGCACAGCAACCCGATCAACCGGGCGCTTGTTTTCGTCTATCGGAGACCGCTCGACTGGGTCTTGCGGCGGCCACGGGCGACCCTGCTGATGGCCCTGATCGCCTTCGCCACCGCCGCCTGGCCCTTGAGTCAGCTGGGCGGGGAGTTCATGCCGCCGATGGACGAGGGCGATCTGCTGTACATGCCCACCGCGCTGCCGGGCCTGTCGGCCGCCAAGGCGTCCGAGCTTCTGCAGCAGACCGACCGGATGATCGCGACCGTGCCGGAGGTCGAAAGCGTGTTCGGCAAGGCCGGGCGGGCGGACACCGCCACCGATCCGGCGCCGCTGGTGATGTTCGAGACGACGATCCGCTTCAAGCCACGCGATGAGTGGCGTCCCGGCATGACGCCGGACCGGCTGGTCGAGGAGCTGGATCGCGCCGTCCAGGTCCCGGGCCTGACCAACGTCTGGGTGCCTCCGATCCGCAACCGGATCGACATGCTCGCGACCGGCATCAAGAGCCCCATCGGCGTCAAGGTTTCCGGCGCCGATCTCGCCGAGATCGACCGGATCGCCCAGCAGGTCGCCGACGTCGCCGGCGCTGTTCCGGGCGTCAGCTCCGCCTTCGCCGAGCGTCTGACCGGCGGCCGCTACATCGACGTCGACATCGACCGCCTAGCGGCCGGCCGGTACGGCCTCAACATCGCCGATGTGCAGTCCATCGTGTCCGGGGCGGTGGGTGGAGAGACCATCGGCCAGACCGTCGAGGGCGTGGCGCGTTACCCGATCAGCGTGCGCTATCCGCGCGAAATCCGCGACAGCCTGGCGGAGCTTCGGGCCTTGCCGATCCTGACCCCGTCGGGACAGCAGATCACCCTGGGCTCGGTCGCGTCGCTGGATGTCGCGGACGGCCCGCCGATGCTGAAGTCGGAGAACGGCCGGCCGACCACCTGGGTCTATATCGACGTTCGCGGCCGCGACCTGGCCTCGGTGGTGGGCGACCTGCAGGCCGCGGTGGCCGACGAGGTGGAGCTGACCCCGGGCGTCAGCATCGCCTACTCCGGGCAGTTCGAATATCTCCAGCGCGCGGCGGAGCGGCTGAAGATCGTCGTCCCGGCGACCCTGGCGATCATCTTCCTGCTGCTCTATCTGACCTTCGGCCGGCTGGACGAGGCGGCGCTGATCATGGCGACCTTGCCGTTCGCCCTGACCGGCGGCGTCTGGACGCTCTACCTGCTGGACTATCACCAGTCGGTGGCGACCTCGGTCGGCTTCATCGCCTTGGCCGGACTGTCGGCCGAGTTCGGCGTGGTCATGCTGATCTACCTGAAACAGGCGCTGAAGGCCCGGGGAGACAACCCGGACCGCGCCGCTGTGGAAGCGGCCGTGCGTGAGGGCGCGCTGTTGCGCGTTCGCCCCAAGGCCATGACCGTGGCGGTCATCCTCGCCGGCCTGTTCCCGATCCTGATCGGTCACGGGGCCGGATCGGAGATCATGAGCCGCATCGCTGCTCCGGTCATCGGCGGCATGGTGACGGCGCCTTTGCTGTCCATGCTCGTTATCCCGGCGGGCTATCTGCTGCTCCGGCGGCGCAAACTCGATCAGACCCTTTCAACCTGAGGAGATTTTCCCATGAAATACTCATTGATCCTGGCGACGGGTATGGCGCTCGGCCTGGCGGCTTGCAACCAACCGCAGGAGACGCTGGCCTCGACCGAAGAGCCAGCGACGGGAGAAGCTGACGTAGCGACTATACCGATGACGGCTGACGCCGGCGCGCAGACCGGGACCGGGACCGGCGTAGTCACCGCCATTGACCCGGACGCCGGCACGATAACCGTCGATCATGGACCTATCCCCGGCGTCGGCTGGCCGGCGATGACCATGCGCTTCACCGCTTCGCCCGCCGTAGCGGAATCCGCCGAGACAGGCGAGCGCATCGCGTTCGATGTCTCCGTCCGCGACGGCGTCAACGAGATCACGGCCATTCGACCCGAGTGACGTCGACCGGCCCGTTGGG
Source organism: Brevundimonas sp. BAL450 (assembly GCF_015767455.1). NCBI lineage: Bacteria > Pseudomonadati > Pseudomonadota > Alphaproteobacteria > Caulobacterales > Caulobacteraceae > Brevundimonas > Brevundimonas sp. BAL450. The sequence goes on along the minus strand of NZ_JADWOW010000062.1, from coordinate 169,590 downwards.
CCGAAGGTTCGGCAATAGGCCGGTCGCCCAAATCGATCTGAGGGAACCTTGACGCAGACTTGCGGACTTTAGTCTACGAGGAGGCTTAACCATGATGAACGGTATGATGGATGCCGGCTCGATGATGAGCGGTATGGGGCTGGTAGGACTACTGGTCGTCATCGCCCTGATTCTCGCCATAGCTTGCTTGATCAAATATTTGTTCAGCAGGCGTTGATGGCGACCTCTGCCAAAACCCCCGAGACGGTCATCGTCACCGGTTCCAGCGGATTTATCGGCTCGGCTCTGGTCGAGCGGCTGGCCAAGCGCTTCAGGGTCATCGGCTTCGATCGGGACATGCCGCCCCATCCGCCGGCCGAGGCGGAATGCGTGTGCATCGATCTCACCGACGACGCCAGCGTCAAGGCCGCCTTCGATCGCGTCCGCGCCGGGTACGGCAAGCAGATCGCGTCCGTGGTCCACCTCGCGGCCTTCTTTGACCTCAGCGGGGACCCTGACCCCCGCTACGAGGCAGTCACGGTCCGAGGCACGGAGCGCATGCTCGAAGCGTTGAAGGCCTTCAACGCCGAGCAGTTCGTCTTCTCCAGCACTATGCTAGTTCACCAAGCCACGGAGCGTGGACGTCCCATCGACGAGGCGGCGTCTCTGAGCGCCGCCTTGCCGTACCGGGAGTCCAAAATTCTCGCTGAAGCCCTCGTCCGCGAGAAGCGAGGCCGGATTCCGGCCGTTTTCCTGCGCCCGGCGGGCGTTTATGACGACGGCGGCCACTCGGCGTTCCTCGCCCAACAGATAGCGCGCATCTACGAACGGCGCCTGAGTTCGCACGTCTATCCGGGCGACCTCGCCACGGGACAACCTTCGTTGCACTTGGAAGACCTGCTCGACGCCATCGAGCGGGTGATCGACCGGCGACGCGATCTGCCGACAGAGTTCCCGGTCCTACTCGGCGAGGCCGACGTCATGACCTATGACGAACTGCAGCGCGACCTCGGCCGCTTGATCCACGACGAAGCTTGGGCAACTCACACCATTCCGAAGACGGCCGCCAAGGCAGGCGTTTGGGCGGAGACCGTTCTAGATGAAGACGCTTTCATCCGCCCCTGGATGGTCGACATCTCCGACGACCACTACGAACTGGATCTGACCGCGGCGCGAACCCACCTGGGCTGGTCGTCCAGACACAGCCTTCGCCAGAGTCTTCCGGACATCGTTGCGGGCCTTAAGGCCGATCCGTTCGCCTGGTATCGCGCCAACAAGCTAAACGCGGCCCGTGTGGCGGACGACAAGGCCGAAGTCGCCGCGTCGGAGACGCACGCCATCCCGCCCGAACAGCACCGGGCGATGCTGTCCGATCACGCCCGGTCAATGCAGGGCATGCATTTCAGCATGCTCTGGGTGCATTGGCTGACCATGGGACTGGGTCTCTGGCTGGCCACGGCGCCTTTCGTTTTCGGCGTCTTCGACCAAACCGAGTTTTCCTCCGCCGTACAGTCCGTCACCGAAGATCGCGGCCTGTGGCCGGCGGCTTTCAGAAATACGCTGACGGGCTGGAACGACGTGATCTGCGGCGGACTGATCATGGTGTTCGCCGCCTTCTCCATGTCTCCCCGGAACGGCTGGGCGCAGTGGGCCAATGCCGTCATCGGCGTCTGGCTGCTGGGCGCCGGGATCCTGTTCTGGGCGCCGAGCGCGGCGGTCTACAGCAACGACATGCTCGTCGGCGCCCTTGTCGTCGCCCTCACCCTCCTCATTCCGATGATGCCCGGAATGAGCATGGAGGGTATGATGGACGAGACCGACACGCCGCCGGGCTGGACCTACTGTCCATCGACCTATCTGCAGCGCATCCCGATCATCGCCCTGGGCGTGGTCGGGCTGGTGCTAGCCAGAATTCTGACGGCCTATCAGCTCGGCCACGTCGACAATGTGTGGGAGCCGTTCTTCGAGGCGCCTGGGCCCCTCAACGGAACGGAACACATCATCACCTCGGCGATGTCCAAGGCCTGGCCGGTCGCCGACGGCGGCGTGGGCGCCATCACCTACATGGCCGAGATACTGATGGGTGCCATGGGCGGACGGGCGCGGTGGCGGACCATGCCGTGGATGGTGGTGCTGTTCGGCATCGTCGTCGTGCCCTTGGGTGTGGTCAGCATCTACTTCATCATCATGCAGCCGATCGCCATAGGAACCTACTGCACGATCTGTCTGCTCGCGGCAGCGGCGATGCTGATCATGATCCCCTATTCGCTGGATGAACTCGTGGCGATGGGTCAGTTCCTGGTCCTGAACACGCGGCGCGGACGACCTTTCTGGCGAGCCTTCTTCCGAGGCGACGCCCTGCCTGGCGGAACGGTCGACAAGCGGCCGGGCTTTTCCGATGGCTGGGGACGGGCGACCGCTTCCGCTTTGCGGGGCGCGACGCTTCCGTGGACCCTCGTGGTCAGCGCAGGGCTGGGCGTCTGGCTGATGCTCTCAAGGCTGGTTTTGGGCACAGAACCGCCCCTAGCGGACACGGATCATCTGATCGGAGCCCTGGTGGTCACGGTCTCCGTCATCGCGATGGCCGAAGTCGGACGTCCCCTCCGCTTCCTAAACATAGGCTTTGCCGCATGGCTGATCGCCTCGCCTTGGATGATAGACGGCGGATCCTTGGCAGGAACCTTCTCGAACCAGATCGTCGGACTGACGATCCTGGCGCTCAGTTTGCCGCGAGGGCGGCGGAGTCAGGAGCACTACGGTTCTTGGGATCGGTTCATCGTCTGAACGGCTACGCGGATACGATCGGCTTGGCTTATGATCTGCATGGTCGGCGATCCTTGAGCGCTCGCCGCTAGGACCAGGTCCGATCTACATCTGGCGATTCACGCGGTCAGAGATGCTGATTCATAGTTCTCCGCAGGGCGGACTGTCAGACACGGTCGCGAGGAGCAGTAGCATGGGCATCATGATCCGGGTTCCAGCTTATTCGGGAAGCCAAGCGGTTGGACTGCGGTCGTTCTCAGTGTTGTGACGGGCTGATCGTTGCGGCGGCATCGCGGCAGGCCTGCTCGCAACGCCGACATTCCTCGGCGCAGATACGGCAGTGTTCATGCATGTCGGCGTGCTTCTCGCATTCGACGGCGCAATCGGCGCAGGCCTCGGCGCAGGTTTCGAGCATGCGTTTGATCAGGGCTTCGTTGCTGCCGGTGCGACGCGCAGCGATGCCGGCTGTGGCCAGGCAGACATCGGCGCAGTCGAGATTTAGGCGGATGCACTGGGTGAGATCCTTGACCATCTCCTCGGCGAGGCAGGCGTCGGCGCAGATGTGGCACACGGCGGCGCAGCCGTAAGCCGCCTCGATCGCGCGAACGAGACTGTCGTTGACGCCGCCGCGCACGTCGGGATGGGTCCTGATCATGGGCTGGATTTGCATCGGAGGGCTCCTTGGGGTGATCGAAGAGCAACCCCAGAGCCGCGACGATGTTCCGAACTGTGAAGCCTCGAAAGCGCCGTCGCTAGGCTCGGGACTGGCGAAGCAGTGGTGAGAATGCCGCCTGCGATTACTGCGATCGCACCGGGATGACCGAGACGATCGCCCGACTTGTGGATCGGTTGGAGGCGAAGTTCGACCAGCATTTCGAGCGAGTCCAACGAACCCTTCTGATCTGTGATGTGGGTCTATGGCGCGAAGACGCCGCCCGTTTCCGGGCGGCGCTCTGAGATGATTCCGCGAGCGACGCGTCAGCGTCGCGAGCGCCGGGCCAAGCTCTGTCGGGCAATCGGGGCCGCCGAAGCGGCCCCGACGCTAGGGCCTATTCCGCCGCGAACGGATAGGCGTCCTCGTTCGGAGATGCGGCCTCTTCTCCGGCGTCCGCGACTTGCGGCGGCGCCGTGCGAAGCAGCGGCGGCAACCAGCCCTTGCCCGCGATCAGCGTTTCCGCCGCCTCGGCCATGTCGGCCTTCTTCATTCCGGCGAGACGGTCGGCGTCGGTCTTGGAAACGCCTTCCTCCACCGCCTCCATTACCCGCGCCTTGGACACCCGACCGAAGTAGGAGGCGGCGGTCGCCGTCCACGTCCCGGTCATGTCCAGACCCAAAGCGGTCGCCAGCGTCTCGGCCTGGGCCCAGGCGCCGGGGCGCCGGTCGTGCGGGTCGCGCACGGCGTTGACCCCCAGCGAGGCGCAATGGGCCAGGAGGTCCAACAGGTCCGAACCGGACATATCGACCAGCACCGCCCACAGGTCGCGCGCCTCGTTCGGCAGACGCGTGGCCCAAGCCTCGCTCCGGTCGGCGATGCGCCGTCCGGCTGGGCCTTCGCAGACGCCCGGCGCGAACCGCTCCAGCCCGGTCAGGCTCAACCGCAACTGAAGGACCGTCGGCTGGTCGTAGGGCGGATAGAAGACCTGCAAGGCGAAGGCGTGAACCACCACGGTCAGGGCCATGCTCGCATCCGCCGCCAAGGCGTCCCTCAAGCCCGCCGTGCGGTGGGCCGTCAGGTCCAGCACCAGCTTCTCGGACAGGGGCGCCAAGCCCTCGTCCGCCTCCGCCGCGCCGCTGGCGACCCCGCTGGTCGCGGGGGCCGTGGCCTCCGCGTCACCGGCGTCTTCGCGGCCCTGCTCCGGGGCCTCGTCCTCCGGCTCCGGCAGGGCGTCCTCCAGCCGGACCAGCCCGCGCTCGAACCGGGCCACGCCGTCATGGCTCAGCGTGACGATCACGCCGGAGCGGGCCAGATCGTCGGGCCGGTAGGCATGGTCGTCGCCGAAGGCCTGCAAGGCCGCGTCGATCTCCTCCAGCCGGGCGTCCACTTCGGGCGGCAGCACCTCGGCGGAATCGTTGTCGCTGATGAGGCGGTCATACTCCTCGGCCAAGGCCGTCATCGCCGCCTCGTCCTCGGGGGACCGCTCGACTTTTTCGGGATAGACCCGGCCCAGGCCGAGGCCGTGCGGGAAATCCGGATAGGCCTCGGCCCATTTCCAGCCCTCGCGCTCGCGGACCTCCTCGGCCAGCCCATCCAGCTTGCCGATGACCAGCCGGTCCAGCAGGGACGCGTCCTCCAGCCAGCCGCCGCCGTCCTCGGTGAACAGGTCGCGCAGCACCGCCCCGCCCGCCTCGGCGTAGGCCTCGACGCCGACGAAACGGGCGCGGGGGTCGTCGGCCCGGACCTTGGTTTCGGTCATGACGCGGCGAATGGCGTAGGCGGGCGTATGCGGCCCGATCATGCCCAACACCTGCTCCTGCCGGTCGTGGTCCTCGCTGACGGCGAACGCCATCAACTGTTCCAAGGTCAGCCCGCCCTCGCGGTAGGTCTGCATCAAGGCCGGGGCCACCGCGCCCAGCCGCAGCCTTTGACGCACCACATGGGCCGACACCCCGAACCGGGCGCCGATCTCCTCGGCGCCGTAGCCCCTTTCCTCGGCCAGCCGCTTGAACGCCTCGAACTGGTCGGCGGGATGCATGTCAGCGCGGGTGACGTTCTCGTCGAGGCTGATCTCGTGGGCGTCGTTCTCGGCGTCCACGATGCAGCGCACCGGATAGGTCCGCTTGATCGCCTTGCGCTTGGCCAGCAGCCGCAGCCCCAGCCGACGCCCCTCGCCGATGGTGACGAGGTAGGCGCCGGTCGGGGCGCCCTCGCCGTTCCGCTCGATCTCGACCACGGGCGGCTGCAACACCCCCTTGGCCTTGATGGAAGCGGCGAAGGCCTCGATGGTGGCCGGGCTGTGCGGGGTCTTGCGGGCGTTCTTGTCCGACGCCTTGAGCCGGTTGAGCGGCACGATGATCTCGGCGCCGTGTTGCGGCTCGGTCGCGGCGGTTTGGGTGGATTGGGTCGTCATGTCTGCCTCCTTTGGGCATGGGTTGCAGGCACGCGAACTGCGCGCCTGAAACCCTGCCCCTCGGCGAGAGCGGGGTAGCAAAGGCCAGGGCGGACCGGCCGGAGGGGGATCGCCCGGCCTGCACAAGCCTGATCTCAATGACGATGATGATGATCATGACCGGCGCGGAAGGTCGGGGAGACCGGCCGGTCCGGCGCCGGAGGCGCTTCACCCTGGCCTGCGCGAGGGCGGAGCCCTTAGCGCTTCCTTGTTTACAAAGTCGTGTCCAGCTTACTTTCGCGGAGTTAGTTGACGAATCATCCAGTTTGCCCATTATGGCTTTGCAGGCTTGGAGCTCCGCATGACCCCTTGGGAACATCACACCGCCCTCACCCGCGATCGTCTGATCACGATCGGGAAACTGATCGAGCGCGGCCGTAACGACGCCCTGGATCGCTTCGACGCGAGCGCGGGCTGCACGGGATGGACCCTCGGCTGCGAGGCCTTCGCCTTCCAGAAGCACCAGATCGAAGCGACGGCGCCCGACGTCGACTGGCTGGAGATCCTGAATCCGACGATGCAGTTCGTGTTCAGCGTGGGCGGCGTGCCGATCCGATTCTATCGAGGCGAGCCGGACGATCCGAACGCGCGGACCCTGAAGCAGACCTTCTCGGAACTTCAGCAGCTGAGCCTTTTCGGCGCCGATGAACTGGTCAAATTGACCTCCGAGCCCCTGTACCGTTTCGCGATCGAGACCGATCTGGACGGCGCGATCACGGCCGTGACCTTCGTGGTGCTGGCGGGCGATACGCCGGTGCTGACCTGGCAGGTGCCGCTGGACGAAGCGGTGACCAAGGTGTCGCCGCTCTGGGTCGCGGGCAGCGAGGGCGTCGATCTGCCTGCGCCCGCCGTCGGAATCGCGGCAAGGAAGCAGAAAGACGGGACGACCGAATGATCGGCCGATCCGCACGGATCTGGGTGGGGGGCGGTCGCTAGACCGGCCAGTCATGGAAACGAACTCGAAAATGGCAGGCGAGCAACTCCGGCTCGCCCGGCTGGCGCATGGCTATTCGCTCGAAGAGGTCGGCGAGCTGATCGGGGCGACCCGTCAGTTCATCCACCAGCTCGAGACCGGCTCTCGGTCGCCATCGGACGAAGTGGTGGACGCTCTGGCCGATGTGCTGGGCGTCACGCCGGCCTTTCTGGCCCAACCGATCCCATCGACGGTGCGGCCGGAACAGTGCCATTTCCGCGGGCACATCACCCGGCCAGCCTCGATCACCAGCCAGGTGCTGGCCCGGGGCACGCTACTCGACAAATTCGTCGCGGCCATCGAAGTCCACCTGGAACTGCCGGCCGTGTCCTTCCCCGATCTGCCGGCGGCCACGGCCGAGGAGATCGAACAGGCGGCCGAAGAGGCCCGGCGATATTGGGGACTCGGAACGACGGGTCCGATCACAAGCATGATGCGGGTGGTCGAGAACGCCGGCGCCGTCGTCACCTATTTCGGCGATCTGTCGGATCGGGTGGACGCCTTCTCGATGGATCGGCGCAGGCCGATCATCGTCCGCAGCTCTCTCAAGGAGAGCCTTTGTCGGCAACGGTTCGACTTCGCCCACGAGTGCGGCCATCTGATCATGCACCGGGGCATGCAGACGGGAGATCGCGCGACCGAAGACCAAGCCCACCGTTTCGCGAGCGCCTTCCTGTTTCCGCGTGGGGCTGTCCTGCGGGAATTCCCACGAGGGCGTGCGATCAATTGGCGCGCGCTGTTCGAGCTCAAACTCAGATGGAAGATGTCCGTCCGCGCGCTGGTTCGGCGGGGCTATGACCTGGGTCTGTTGACCCCGGCCCAGTACCGCACCGCCAACATCCATCTGGTGAAAACAGGACAGGCCAAGGTCGAGACCTATGACGCGGACGACGCCTTGCCGGTCGAACAGCCTGAGCTGCTGCCGTCGGCGCTCTCGGCGCTGGCGGATGCGGTGGTCGGGGGCGCCGGGGCGATCGGGCGCGAGATCGGTCTGGCCCCCGCCATGCTTGAATTGATCACCGGCTCCAGCTTCCCGGAGCCCGGGCCGTCGATCAACGATCCGAAGGTCGTCCGCCTCCGGCCCATGTAAGGTTGGTTTGGTGATACGCCAATCTGATAACTCACAGTGCTCAAAATGAGGCTCTGTGAAACAGGGTATTTGACATGTCTCCACTTCGAGCACCATAAGTGCTCAAATGCTAGGAAAGCTAAACAAGCTGGAGCGGCTGTTGCCGGAGGGGCTGGTGGTGGACTCCACCTGGCTCAACGAGCACGGCTACTATAACTCGCTCCGCGCCAAATATGTCGCTGCCGGCTGGCTCGAGCAGCCCGCGCGCCGCGTCTATCGCCGCCCGCGCGGCACGCTGGACTGGCAGCTGGTCGCCCTGTCGCTGCAGACCCTGCTCGACTATCAACTGGTGGTGGGAGGCCGCACGGCGCTCGAACTCCAGGGGTTCGGTCACTACCTGAGCCGCGAGGTGCAGGAGGTTCATCTCTACGGCCTGACCAGGCCGCCGACCTGGCTGAACGACCTCAAGCTCGGCGTCCGCTTCCTCTATCACAATCCGGCCCGCCTGTTCGGCCACGCCGCCTGGTTCGGGCTGCGCGGCCAGGAGCCGTCCGGCCCCGCCGATCCCTTCGCCTGGGGTCAGGCCGGCGTCGCCGAGATGCCGATCGGGCACTGGAAATGGCCGATGCTCGTCTCGACGCCCGAACGGGCCCTGCTCGAACTGCTCGACGAACTCCCTGATCGCGAGACATTCGATCAGGTCGACGCCCTGGTGGAGGGCCTGGCCAATCTCAGCCCGCGTCGCCTGCAACTGCTCCTCGACGACTGCCGGAGCATCAAGGTCAAACGCCTGTTCTTCTTCTTCGCCGACCGTCACGGTCACGGGTGGCTGAAACGCTTGGACCGGAGCTCGATCAACCTCGGCAGCGGCAACCGCATGCTGGCCAAGGGCGGGCGACTCGATCCGACCTACCGCATCACCGTGCCGGAAGACTTCAATGCCGTTCGGTGATCTCTACGAACGCCAGGTCCGGTTGTTGATCCGCACCCTGCCGTACGTGCTGGTCGAGACCGAATTCGCCCTAAAGGGCGGCACGGCCATCAATCTGTTCGTCCGCGACCTGCCGCGCCTTTCGGTCGATATCGATCTGACCTATTTGCCCGTCCGCGAACGCGGGGAGTCCCTGGCCGCGATCGACGCCGGCCTGAGGCGGATCGCGGCCGCCATGGCCGCCGGGCTGCCCGGTGTCGTGGTGACGCCTGGCCAGGCGCGGCCCGAAGGCACGATCGACAAACTTCTCGTCGCTGCGGATGGCGTCCAGATCAAGATCGAGGTCACGCCCGTATTGCGCGGCACGGTGTTCGCTCCTGAGCTGCGGAGCGTCGCGCCGGCCGTGGAAGACCGGTTTGGCTTCGCTGAGGCCCAGATGGTGTCCCTGCCCGACCTCTATGGGGGCAAGATCGCCGCCGCCCTGGATCGCCAGCACCCGCGCGACCTGTTCGACGTGCGCGACCTGTTGGCCAACGAAGGCGTGGGCGATCAAATGCGCCAAGCTTTTATCGCCTATCTGATCAGCCACCCTCGCCCGATGGCCGAAGTACTGCGCCCGCGCCGCAAGGACATCGCCGAGGAGTTCCGGCGGGGCTTCGTCGGCATGACGAAGGAGCCTGTCGACCTCGACGACCTGATCGCCGCGCGCGAGGCGCTGATCGCGATCATCGTCGCTGAGATGCCGGCCGAGCACCGGGCGTTCCTGATCGGCTTCAAACGTGGCGACCCTGATTGGGATCTCATCGGCCTGCCGACCATCGCCGACCTGCCGGCCGTGCGCTGGAAGCAGCGGAATCTGGACCAGCTCGCGCCCGACCGGCGCGACCGCCTGGTGGAAGGCCTGCGCGCCGTTTGGCCGTCATGAGGCGGCGGGGACTGGTCGCCTGGCTCCCCTCGCTCACCGCGGCGGCCTGGTTCACCATAGACAAACTCCTCCCCGACCTCCTCCCGCCGGTTCCCCGGCCCTGGGCTTGGGCAATCGTCGCCCTGTCCGTCCTCGTGGCGGCGTTGGCGCTGGGCGTTCGGGCTCTCCACGGCGTTCGGGCGCGCGTCCCGGGTCCGTGGGCGGCGAGACCGATCTGGTCGATCCTGCGGTGGCTCCACGAGCGACCGCGCGTTTCCATTCTCACAGCGGCCGCGTCGGCGGAGTTCGGCATTTCGACGCTGGACCAGTTCCGGATCAGGCTGACCGTCCACCGCAGCGTCGAACGGGCGACGGTGCCTTGCCGTATCGACTTCGAGCAGGCCGTCCTCACGCTGATCCAGGATGACCGGCAGGGCCAAAGGCGCTTGCGGCTGGTTCCCGGCGAGGCGGGCGGATTCCTGGCCCTGCCGTTGGCGTCGCGGCGCTCGGACTCGGTAATAATCGACTTCGTTCCGACGACCCTGCCCCTGCCGAGCGCTCGCGCACCCGACCTGCACAAACCCTTTGCGCTCGAATTGAGATCGGTTCACGCCGAAATTCAGACGCGTCGCCCGATGGCGGGCCGGCTGCCAATGGCGGCGCTGATCATCGCCCCGCCAGCCTGAGTCCGAATGCGATGACGGCGACGCCGATTCAGACGGGCGTAGCGTTCCGTAAATCTCATAGGCGTCGTGCGCATCACGTCGCCTACCGTAGCAGCAAGACGGTGAATCGGGAGAGGATGTCGAAGAAGTATGTTTGCCGTGGCCGTCGATCCGCTGACGCAACAGCTTTGCCGTGTGATTCCTGAATGGACACTGCCCAGCCGTCAAGCTTAACGTTGTTGTTGATACGGCGCGTTGGCGAAGCGCTATCGCCCTTCCGGAGGTTTCGATTGAGCAGACGCGCCGACCCATTCTTCCTGAGCGACCAAGAGACGGCGGTCGATCTTCTCTATTACGAGGCGATCGCGCGCACGGTTGTGCGGCTGGTGAGACAGAGCGCCGATGTCCCGGTGACGATCGGTGTTCATGGCGACTGGGGCGCCGGGAAATCTAGTGTCCTGAAGATGACGGCTGCGGCGTTCGAGGGCCAGGACCGCGTCATAACCCTGTGGTTCAACGGTTGGGTATTTGAGGGTTTCGAAGACGCGAAGGCTGTCGTCATCGAGACGATCATCTCGGAGCTTCGTCGTGCCAGGCCAGGGTCTGCGAAGGTTGCCGAAGCCGCCAAGAAACTCCTCAAAAGGGTCGACTGGCTCAAGGTGGCCCAAGCGGCAGGAGGCATGGCGTTCACTGCGGCGACCGGCGTCCCGTCTCCGGACTTGTTGCGATCTCTGTACAACGGACTGTCCGGGTTCGTCGCCGATCCCTCCCAAATGGTGACGCCCGAAACCCTCAAGGGCTTGGCCGAAAAGGCCAGCGGGGTCCTGAAAGCTTCCGAAGCCTCATCGGAGACCGCGCCGGATCAGATGCATGCCTTCCGAGAGGAGTTTGAGGCCCTGCTCGACGCGGCCGAGATCGATCAGCTGGTCGTTCTGATCGACGATCTTGATCGGTGTCTGCCGGAGACCGCCATCGCCACACTGGAAGCAATTCGCCTCTTCCTTTTTGTGCCGCGTACGGCCTTCGTCATCGCGGCGGACGAGGCGATGATTGAATATTCGGTCCGCCGTCATTTTCCCGAACTCCCGGCGACCACCGGCCCGATGAGCTACTCGCGGAATTATCTCGAGAAGCTGATCCAGGTTCCATTCCGCATCCCGGCGCTGGGTCTGGCTGAGACCCGAGCCTATGTGACCCTGCTCCTAGCGCAGAGGGCGCTCGGTGAGGCGGCGCCTGAGTTCCAATCGCTGTTGACGGCTGCGCGGGAGGACCTGAGGCGGCCATGGGCGAGCCGCGGTCTAGATCGGACCGTGGTCCAAGGCGCGCTCGGCGGGACGATTCCTCCGTCGGTGGAAGACGCGCTGCGTGTGAGCAGCCAGATTACACGGCTGCTCACGGACGGCACGCGAGGCAATCCACGTCAGATCAAGCGGTTCCTGAACTCCATGGCGTTGCGGCAGGCCATCGCCGAGGAACGCGGTTTCGGCGAGGACATCGAGTTTCCCGTCCTGGCCAAGCTCATGCTGGCTGAGCGGTTCGCACCGGACCTGTACGACCAGCTCTCCCGACTCGCGTCCACCGCAGTCGATGGCCGTGTCGCGGCGCTGGCCGTCCTCGAGACCGGGGCCAAGACTCCGCCAGCGCCGGTCGTCGGTCAGACAAACAAACCAAGAGATAAGCCTATCGTCGATGGCGCGGCGTCGCCCGAAGCTGAGGACTGGTTGAGGAGCGACTGGTCCAAGGGCTGGGCCCAGATTGAACCGCCGCTCGCGGTCGTGGACCTGCGCCCCTACGTCTTCGTCACCCGAGACAAGCGCAGCTATTTCGCAGGCGTGATCGCATCGGATCATCTTGAGGCGCTGGTCGAGAAACTGAGCGGATCGGCTATGGCCGCCCGGTCGGCAGATCCCGACCTGGGACGCATAACCGATACAGAGGCTGAACAGGTCTTCGATGCGCTCCAGACCCGGATACTATCCTCGGACAAGCTGGCCGCCGCTCCGCCCGGTGTTCACGGCCTGGCCCGACTCGTCATTGCCCGGCCTTCTCTGCAACGTCGTCTTCTGGTCTTTCTCAGGGGCCTTCCGACCGACGCCGCGGGCGGTTGGGCGGTCACCAGTTGGACCGGAGCCTTCTCCGACACTCTCGTCGCGGCAGAGTTCGAGACTTTGCGTGCCGGGTGGGCGACGGCGGCGACCAACAAGGGCTTAAAGGCGGCCGCCGAGGCCGCCGCCGCGATGGACCGGAAGGTTTAGAATGGGAACCTCGAGCCCTTACGGAGGGCCGCAGATCGGCCTGATCCCCAGTTGGGTCGATGATCCGGCGACGGGCGTGGAGACGCCCCCCACCAGTCCGGCAGCGACGCCCGCGCCAACCTCCTCGTCTCCGGACACTTCCGGCGCCGGTTCGTTGAGGGGGGCTCGGACCGCGTTCAACAAGTTCGCCAGGACCGGTAACCGCGACGACCTCGCCAGAAGCGTGTCGCGCTATGTCCGCGACGGGGTCGGGGGCAGTCGCCGGGCGGCCAGACGGATGGGCGAGGCGAGAGCCTCAGCGGGACGGTTGCTCGGCGTCGTACGGGACATTGCCCGGGACGGACCGGTCGAAGCGCTGCGGCGCGTCAACCTCGCCAATCTAGCCGGTCAACCCGCCGAAACCGTGCTGTTGGCGCTCCTCGAAGCCATCTGCCCGCCGGGCGGTACGCTCGACGAAGCAATCGCTCGCCAAGGAATGCTCGAGGCCATCGACGCGCTCGCGGAGGACGGGCTGGGCGCCTTTGACACCCTGACCCCGGGGCAGCTCGAGGAGTTCTTCTTGGACGTCGTCGCGCGAACCATCGAAGCGCGCATTCTCAATGACATTGGTTCACGCGGCATCAACCTGCCCACATCGGTCGCCGCCATCGATCAGCTCCAGGCCCAACTTCATGACTTCGTCTCGGGCACGGTGCGACAGCAACTCGCGGGTCGGCTCGATGGGGTGGCCAGCCTGACCGACCGGAACGTGTTGGGCGCCGCGGACGGGATTTACGAGAGAGCCTTCGATGTGCTCGCTGCGATCGGGGACGACCTATGAGCGCGCACAGCATCGTCTGCCGTCTCGGCGACCGGGATCGTACGCGACTTCCTGCCGCCAAGGGACTGACCCGGACGGAGATTTCCTTTATCGAGGCGGATCGACGCCTCGACTACGGCCTCGGCCAAGCGCTGGATCAACTGGCGGGGGTCGGTCTCCGTCCCGGGGAGATCGCGGTTGATCTGGCGATATTCGCCGCAACGCTCACGGCTGCTGACACGCGGGTCAATCGGCACTCTGAGGCTCAGGACGGCTGGACCCGGGAAATCACCCCGGAGACGCCGGTTTCTGATCCGGCCCTCTGGGCCTCCGTCTCGGACCTGCTGGTCCAGATGCTTAACTTCCTGACCGGGGATCGCTGGTCCCTTCGATTCCGCGCCAGGGCTCCTGGCCTGAAACGATTAGCCCCGGCGCCGCTGCGGCTACCGCTACATCGACCGAAGGACGTTTGCCTGTTCTCAGGCGGATTGGACAGCTACATCGGAGCCATCGATCTGCTCGAGAAGAAGCGGTCGTCTCTGCTGGTCAGCCACTACTGGGATGGCGTCACGAGCGCCCACCAGAGCCTCTGCGCCGACCGACTCGAGAAGGCTTATCCCAAGTCCGACCTCATCCATCTGCGGGCTCGGGTCGGATTTCCCACCGGAGCCGTTCCCACATCCTCGGGCGAGAATTCTCTTCGGGGGCGGTCCTTCCTGTTCTTCGCTCTCGCCGCTCTCGCCGCCGACGCGATCGATGACGACGTCACGATCCATGTCCCGGAGAATGGCCTGATCTCGCTCAACGTCCCCTTGGACCCACTCCGCCTCGGATCCCTGAGCACTCGCACAACACATCCCTACTACATGGCTCGCTGGAATGAATTGTTGGGGCAGCTTGGAATTCGGGCGAAGCTCCACAATCGTTATCGTCACCAGACCAAAGGCGAAATGGCGGCAGGCTGCGAGAACAAGCCGCTCCTGATGAAGACGGCGAAAGACACGATGTCCTGCAGTTCCCCGGCCAAGGCGCGATGGGTCAAGGCGCCCCCCCAGCACTGCGGCCATTGCGTACCCTGCCTGATCCGGCGGGCCTCGCTCCAGGTCGGACTCGGTTCGGACCCGACGACGTACACTCTGCCGGACCTGCATGCGCGACCACTTGATGCCGCCAAGGCTGAAGGGGAACACATCCGGGCGTTTCAGCTCGCGATCGCCCAACTCAGGACCCGGCCGAGCCGCGCCCGTTTTCGGATCCATCAGCCGGGGCCGCTGAACGATCTCCCGGACGAACTGCTTCAGTATGAGGCGGTCTACGTCAATGGCTTGAACGAAGTAGATGCGCTGGTGCGTGGCGTCGTTGTAAAACCCATGGGATGAACGCCGTCCCGCCGCGCCTGATCGACTTTCATTGTCATCTGGACCTGTATCCCGACCAGGCAAAAATGATCGCCGAATGCGAGCGGCAGGGAGTCGTGACGCTGGCGGTCACGACGACTCCGAAGGCCTGGAGCCGCAACGTCGAGCTTGCGGAGGGGTCCCGAAACGTGCGCGTCGCGCTCGGCCTCCATCCGCAAGTGATCGCCGAGCGGAAGTCGGAGATCGCCATGTGGGAGCGACTTCTCCCGGAGGCGAAATATGTGGGCGAGGTGGGACTAGACGCGGGGCCTCGCTTCTACAAATCGTTCGAAGATCAAACCGCCGTGTTCGACCGTGTCCTAAGCGCCTGCGCCGAAGCCGGAGGTAAGATCCTGACGATTCATAGCGTGCGCGCTGTCGGACAGGTCCTCGGACACCTGGAGCGCCGTCTGCCACCGGACCGCGGCCGAGCCGTGATGCATTGGTTCACGGGGTCGAAGTCCGAGGCCAGGCGCGCCGTGGACCAGGGCTGTTACTTCTCGATTAACAGTCAGATGCTGATCCAGGAGCGCCATCGTGAGCTGGTGGCCAGCTTGCCCCTGAATCGACTGCTGACTGAGACGGACGGCCCGTTCACCCAGACGGCCGGACGACCGAGCAAGCCCTCCGACGTCGCGGATCTCATCTCCCCGCTCGCCTCCCTGCGAGGCGTCACCGCCGAGTCCCTGCGGCAAACCCTTCTTAACAACCTGCGTCTGCTCGTTACTCCGTGAGCGAAGGCAAGCCCTTGCTCGCCGTCTGCCACCCTCTTCGCGCTCGCCGACTCGGTGCATCGATCAGCACTCCCGGTAGCGCGTGGACGGCAACCCGGGCGGCTTGCACTTCCAGCCTCCGCATCGCCGCCCTGGGCCCCGCCTTCAGGCGCGCCACGTCCGGATCAACCGCCATCAGATCATCCAGCAGCGTCCGACTGGTGCTGTTCAGCCAACGGGTCAGGTCTGCGGGCGCCGTCCTCCCCCGCCCGACGATGCCGGCTAGAAGGAACACCGAGAGCTTCTCCTGCGCGCTCCTCAGGTGGTCCCGCATCAGCTTCGAGCGGGTGATGTAGCCGGGGTTCACCCCTGGGAGCGCATGGTTCATCAGCAGGTGTATGTCGACCTCGGAGATCTCCGCCGCCTGGGCGAGCGTGCGGTAGGTCTGGCGCAGATCGTTGCCCCAGTGGCTGAGGACGGTCCGCTTCTCCTTGTGCTCTTCCATGTGACCGCTCGGGCTGTCGCTCGGGAACAGCCAGACGCGTCCACTCTGCGGATAGATGACCGGACTGATACGGCGGAGCCGGAAGATGCACTCCAACATGGCCCGGGACAGCGGGATGTCGAAGGCCTTGTCGGTCCCACCCTTGGGACTGCGGATATGCATCAACCGCTCGCGCAGGTTCAGGTCTTCGACCCGCACATTCTTCAGCGCCTCGGGCCGGCAGCCGGACAGCAGCATCAGCAGGTGGAACTCGCGCCGGATCGGATTGGGAATCTGCGCCAGCTGAGTGAACCAGGCCGACAGGTCCGCAACCCCCATGGCGGTGTCCTTGCGCTTCTCCGGGTTCCAGTCGATCGCGAGCGACGGGTTCTCGGCCGGGAGCGCACGGCACGTCTTGCGCGCATGATTGTAGACGGCCCGGAAGCTGCGCATGGCGCCGTTGGCGATGGCCGGTCCGTTATCTTTCGAGATCTGGTCATGGCGGTCGGCGAGAAGCCGCGGTTCATCGCCCAATTTGGACAAGGGCCAGTCCAGCCAGTCCGCAAACAACCGTTCTAAATGGTCCTTGTAGATCCGAACGGTCGCCGCGCTGCGTCCCTTGCGCTCCAGATGAGAGACCCGGAAACGCCCCCAGGCTTCCCTCAAGGTGGGAATGTGCGTGGACGGCTCCGGCAGGCTGGGCGGAGCTTTCCGGGGCGGCCGGGGGTCCTCGCCGTCGGCGATCCGCCCGAGCAGCGCCTTGGCTTTCGCGCGGGCGTCCCGGGATGATAATTCTCCGACCTCGGCGACCTTCATCCGGACGGTCTGGCGGGCGCCGTCCAGCCGCAGATCGGCCTGGATCATGAAGCTCTTGGTCCGACTCCCGATAAGCACGAAGAAGCCGCCCAGATCCGTGTCCCGCGCTCGATACTGGCCGGTTCGAGCGAACGGAAGGCCGATCAGATTCTTGTCCGTGAGGGGCAGTCTGAGGTCGGGCATGGTGCTAACTTTTTGGCCATTAGAACGGTGCTTTCGGAGGCGTTTAGAACGGCGTTAGAACGGTGAACTCTTCCGCGGAAGTCAGCATCGGGCGCCTGCGAAAACGTGCGAAACGGTGCGCAGCGACGCGAAGAATGTCAATGACATCAATTGGTTGGATCGTGCGCCCGGCGGTGTTCGGCGGCGATCGGAAAACCCGAGAACGGGTTCTCTTAATCAGCGGGTCCACGGTTCGAGCCCGTGATCACCCACCATTCGTTTTCTTTCTTCCAGCGACAGACGGTCAGGCGCCCAGCCCCTCACGGGGCCCCCGCGCCGCTCAAACCGCCGGCGACGGCTCAGCGGAAGCGGGCAGATTGGCTGCGCGGCGCCGCGCGCGCAGGTAGATGAGCGGCGTCGCCAGGGTCCGCAGCACAGACAGGGCGAAGGCCAGCCCGTAAAGCCTTATGCCCACAAGAAAGACGTCGCCGTTGACGGTGGATGACGCCAGCGGCTCCGCGATGATGGCGCCGGTGATCGTCTGCAGATCGCGCGGCCCGAGGAAGAACAGGAAATAGCCGACAGAGCCCGCGATCCCTTCGCGCAGGAAGGTCTCGATGGCCTCCAGGGCGCCCAGATCGCCGAACAGGGTCTGCTGCGCCTGCTGCGGCGCGAAGGCGTAGCTCGTCCCCATCAGGGCGAAGATGACCAGGAACATCACCAGCCGCGCGGCATAGGCCCCGGACAGAAGCGCCATGGTCTGACCCGGCCGCAGGCGCTGGATCAGGGAGGCGCGCTTCATGTCCCTCTCGCCCAGGTCCGGGATCAGGTCGGGAAAGGTCAGGCTCAGGATGGCGATAAACCGTCCGATCAGATCCGCCAGGACGACGGCGATCACGAACAGGAAGAGCATCGAGGCGACGCTTATGTCAGCCAGCAGCGCGTTGATCGTCTCCGAGAGACCGAAGATCGCCACCACGGCGATGATCACAAAAGAGATTATCGAACCCTCGACCGTGCGGCGGACGAGATTGATGAGCCCCAGCATCGCGAGCCCCCTGTCGCTCTGTGAAAGAGGTTAACAGGTCTAGCACAAGGCTCGCCGAGGCCCGACTCCGCGTCTGCGAAGCCGGGCCTCGTGCACCTTGCCTCAGCGCCCGCCCCCGGCGGCGGGCCCGGCGTCGCGCACGTAGCGGTTCAGCCAGTCGGTCATCTCCCACAGGGTGTGCATCACCGATTCCCGGGCGCGGTAGCCGTGGTCCTCGGCGGGCAGGACCACATAGCGGGCGACCGCGCCGTGGCCCTTCAGCGCCGCATAGAAGCGCTCGGTCTGGACCGGGAAGGTGCCCGAGTTGGAGTCGTCCGCCCCATGGATCAGCAGGATCGGCTCATTGACCCGGTCCGCGTGCATGAAGGGGCTCATGATGTTGTAGGTCTCCGGCGCCTCCCAGTAGGTGCGCTGCTCGGCCTGGAAGCCGAAGGGCGTCAGGGTGCGGTTGTAGGCGCCCGAGCGCGCGATGCCCGCCCGGAACAGGTCGGAATGGGCCAGCAGATTGGCCGTCATGAAGGCGCCGTAGCTGTGCCCGCCCACGGCGATGCGGTCGCGGTCGGCCACGCCGCGCTCGACCACGGCGTCCACGGCGGCCTGGGCGCTGGACACCAGTTGCTCCACATAGGTGTCGTTGGGCTCGGCGCCGTCCACCCCGACGATGGGCATGGACGGGTTGTCCAGGATCGCGAACCCCTGGGTCAGCATGAACAGGTGACTGGAGCCGCCCGGCCGCACGAAGCGGTTGCCGGTGTCCACCACCTGACCGGCCACGGCGGCGTCGGTGAACTCGGCCGGATAGGCCCACATCAGCAGCGGCAGCGGCCCGTCCCGGTCCTTGTCGTATCCGGCGGGCAGATAGAGCGTGCCGGACAGCTGCACGCCGTCGGCGCGGGTGTAGGCGATGGTCTCGCGCGTGGCCCCGGCCAGCTGGGGCGCGGGATCGGGGAAGTCGGTGATGGCGCGGGGATCGGCGCTGTCCAGATCGCGCACATAGAGGTTCGGCGGCTCGGTCAGGCTTTCGCGGCGGGTCAGCAGCACCCGGCCGTCCTCGTCCAGCAGGCCGGCGATCGTCTCATAGTGGGTCTGGGACGAGGTCCAGAGGCGCTCGGTCTCGCCCGAGGCCAGATCCATGCGGCCCAGGAACGGGAAGGCGCCCTCGCGCGTGGCGCCGGCGCCGGTGGTGAACACGCCCTGACCGTCCGGCGTGATGTGCATGACGCGGAAGCCCTCGGGCGTCGGGCGCGTCATGGGCGAGCCCGGGTCGTTGTAGCGGTCCTGATAGTTGCGCTCGAGCAGCAGCCGCCCCTGCCCCGGGTTGGACGGGTCCACCAGCCAGCGGGTCTCGTGGCGGGTGTTGAACCAGCGGGTCGAGACCATGGCCAGGTCGTCACGGCCCCAGTCCACGCCTGCATAGCGCGCGTTCAGATCGATCAGCACCTGGGGCGGGGCATCGAAGGGCGCGGCCTGGATGAAGACCCGGTCGCGCACCTCGGCCTCGCGGCGGGAGTCGCCGCCGTCCTGGGCCTCGACCCAGACCAGGGTGGCGGGGGCGTCGGCGCGCCACTGCACCGAGCGCGGCCCCTCGGCCACCGAGTCGAAGGGCGTCGGCACATTGTCGCGCAGGGGCAGGTCGGCCGCCTGATGGATCAGGTTTCCGCTCAGGTCCGTGACGATGACGTCGGTGGGGAACAGCCGGGCCGGGACGTTGTAGCTGTAGGGACGCTTCAGCCGGGTCTGCAGGATGTGGCGTCCGTCCGGCGAGATGGCCGCGCCGGCGATCAGGCCGGGCTCACCGACCATGCGGGCGGGCGAGCCGTCGACCGGGACGAGGGACAGACGGCTGGTGAAATAGTGATCGAACAGGCGCTCGTCGCCCGGCGTCGACAGCAGGTCCTGATAGGTGCGGTTGGGCGCAGCCTGGCCGGTGGTCTCCTCGATCACCGGGCCGGTGGGGGCGGCGGTCACGTCGGGGGCGGCGCCGCGGCCCTCGGGGACCAGCCGGGCCAGGACGGCGGAACTGTCCGGCGTCCAGTCCAGCGCGGTGCTGAAGGCGGCGTTGACCACCGGGTCGGTCAGGCGACGCGCCTGTCCGGTCGCGGCCTCGGCCACCCACAGCTCAAGTCCCTGGGGCGCGTCGGCCAGGAAGGCCATGAAGCGGGAGTCGGGCGACCAGCCGCCGGCGATGAAGCGCTGGCCCTCGCCCAGGGCCACCACACGCTGCTCGCCCGTGGCCACGTCCTGGAACGTCAGGCTGTTCAGCCAGGCGGTGCGGCTGTTGGCCGGACCGTTGTTGCGCGGATTGATGCGGTAGCCGGCCAGACGCAGATCGTCTTCGGCCACCTCGGCGATGGAGGGCAGGTTGGAGCGCCCCAGCAGGGCCAGGGTCTCGCGGTCGGGACTGATGCTGGGGACCGGCGCCGGGTCGGTGTCGAGGATCTGGGCGATGGGCGCGGGCGGCATGCGGTAAGCCGGGGCGTCCTGGGCCATGGCGGCGGGCGCCATGACGACCGCGAGGATGGCTGCGGCGCAGACCGCGCCGGTGACGAACCGCTGATGCATTGGAGAACTCCCGAACCGATGAGGCCGCCAAGCTAGAGCGGCGGGGCCGGGGGTCAAGCACGGAGGACGCTGATCGGCGCGACGCCGTCCGCGCCCCTGTCAGTTTTCGGACGGCTGAATCGTCGGCCGCAGGATCGACAGGTCGTAACCCAGTTCGCGGGCGCGGCTCATGATCTGCTCCCTCACCGGATCCGACGGCTGGGGCGTACGGCTGAGCAGCCAGAGATAGCGGCCCGAGCCTTCGCCCACGATGGACCACGAATAGTCTTCGGCGTGGTCCAGGATCCAGTAGTTCCCGAAGTAGAAGGGACCGAAGAAGGACACCTCGAGCTTGGCCCCGCCACTGCCCTCAACCACCCGGGCCTTGCCTTCAACGGACCTGAATTCGCCATCCAGTCCGCCTTGGAGGCAGGTGTTGACCACGCCGATGAGCCCGTCGTCACGCAGGGTGTAGGTCGCCGTGCTCGCCTCGCAGCCCCGCTGAAAGCCGGCTTCGTAGCGGCCGATCTCGTACCAGCGACCGAGATAGGCGTTCAGGTCCACCGACCTGACCGGTTCGGGCACGGCCGCGTTGCCCACCGGCCCACGCTGAAGGGTCGCGCAGGCGCCCAGGGCCAGGGCTGCAGCGGTGATCGCAATGAAGGAGACGGAGCGCTTGATCATGAGCGCCCAACGGCAGCGGCGGCGTGAGGTTCCCTCCGCGTCATGAACCGCGCCGCTTCACGTGGGCGGCGGCGCGTCCGGCTGGCCCGGGAAGCGTTGATCGCGAGCGGTCTCGTAGGCCTCGCGCACACCCTCACGGGGCTGGTCGGCGCCCAGCTGGCTGATCTGGGCGGTCCAGACGTCGGACAGTTGCTGGACTGTGGCGGTGATCCAGCCCGGCTCCTGCTGGCGAGCCCAGGACTGGATCGAGACACTGTTGAAGACCAGCAGGAACAGGGTGGCGAAGATCACCGTGCGGCTGGTCCAGCGACGGTCGCGAGCGGCCTCGCCCTCTTCGTCCAGCGGCGGTTCGGGCGGGAAGGCGTAGCGGCCCAGGGTTTTCAGGCGGGGCTCGCGGGTAGGCAGGTCGTGCGCGTCGGCGGACTGGATCCAGTCGTTGCGGTCATCCGGCTCCGGGTCGGGCGCGGACGTCGGGACCTCCGGCGCCAGCTCCGCCCCGCGCGGCGGAAAGGGGTCGTGCGCGCCCGCGGGGAAGGGCGCTGGCTCGTCAGGGTCTTTCGGCTCGTTCGGGTCCATCGGTTATGCCAACGTCTAGAACTGGAAATAGATGAAGGGGGCCACGCCCTCGGGACGCATGGCCTCGACCAGCAGGATCATGATCCCCACCAGCACGCCCATGGTGATGGCCGGCGCCTCCTTGACCCGCACGGCCAGGCCTTCCACCGCACGCGGCGGCAGCCAGTGCATGGCGATCCCGCCGATGATCAAGGCCAGCAGGAACGGCGTCAGCACCATGATCGGCGCCATGCGGGTGAGGCCCTCAAGCATCTGCATGGCCAGGTCGAAGCTCTCGGCCCGGAACAGGATCCAGCCCAGGCAGACGATGTGGAAGGTGACGATGACGCCCAGCCAATGCGGCAGACCGGCCTTGCCCTCGCGGAAGTGACGCCACACCCGCTCCACAGCCTGCACTGCGCCGTGCAGGGCGCCCCAGGCGATGAAGGTCCACGCCGCCCCGTGCCACAGCCCGCCCAGCAGCATGGTGATCATGATGTTGATGCAGGAGGAGACGAGCCCCTTACGGCCGCCCCCCAGCGGCACGTACAGATAGTCCCTCAGCCAGCTGGACAGGCTGATGTGCCAGCGCCGCCAGAACTGCTGCATGGACCCGGCGCGGTAGGGCTGGTCGAAATTGCGCGGGAAGGAATAGCCCAGCAGCGCCGCCAGCCCGATGGCCATGTCCGAATAGGCCGAGAAGTCGCAGTAGATCTGCACCGCGTAGCCGTAGGTGGCCGCCGCGATGTCCAGGGCGCCGTAGGCCGACGGATCGAAGAACACCGGGTCCACCAGCCGCACGGCCAGCTCCGAGGCGATCACCGTCTTCTTGAACAGGCCCCAGGCGATCAGCAGCAGACCCAGCGCCGCCATCTCGCGGGTCAGGCGCGGCACCCGGTCGAACTGGGGCAGCAGGTCCGAGGCCCGCACGATGGGCCCGGCCACCAGATGGGGGAAGAAGGACATCAGCAGCATGACGTCCACCAGCGAGCGCGCCGGCGGCGTCTTGCCCCGGTGCACATCCACCACATAGCTGATGCCCTGGAAGGTGAAGAACGAGATGCCGATGGGCAGCACGATCTGCAGCAGGGGCGCGTCGCGCTCCCAGCCGAACTGATTCAGCAGTTCCACCGCCTGCTCGACGAAGAAGCCGTAGTATTTGAAGAAGCCCAGGATGATCAGGTTGAGAGCGACGCCCAGCGCCACCAGCCATTTTCGTCGGCCCGGGCTGTCGCTGGACGCGATCAGGGCCGCCACGCCCCAGTTCAGGACGGCGGAAGCGATCAGCAGGCCGACGAAGCGCCAGTCCCACTGGGCGTAGAAGAACCAGCTGGCCAGCAGCAGGAAGATCTTGCGCCGCCCGTTCTCCCTATCCAGCGACCAGGCGGTGAAATAGACGAACAGGAAGAAGACCCCGAAGGCCAGGGTGGGGAACAGCATCGGCTATTCCTCCGCGCCGGCCGGGACGGCCCTCGCGCGCCAGGCGGCGGTCAGGTCCTCAGCCAGCATCTGCCCAATCCAGTCGCCCCCGGCGGAGTTGAAATGCACATGGTCGCCCCGCATCAGGGGCTCGTATGCCGTGGCCAGCCGGTGCGCTGAACAGTCTCCGCCCATGCGTGCATGCCAGTCCCAGAACGCCACACCCATGTCGGCGGCGACCCGGCGCTGCACATCCCGGACCAGCGGCAGTTCGCGCGGGATGCGCCACAGGCTCTCTTCGTCGCCGCAGGTTCCGCCCCCCTCTGGCCGCTGGGCGTCCGGCGCGCCCAGGATCAGGATGTCGGCCCGGGGCGCCAGCGTCCGCAGCTGGGCGATCTGGCCTCGCAGCAGGGCCTCATAGGCGAACGGGTCGAGGAACGGGTCAAAGCCTTCGTTGGTGCCGAAGGCCAGCACGATCAGGTCCGGCCGCCAAGCGTCCAGCTCGGCGCGCACCACCGCCGGATCGCGCACGGCCAAGTCGTTCAGGGTGGCCCCTATGACGCCGAGCGCCGACACCACCACTCCGGATCCATCGGCGAAGGTCGCCACCGAATGCAGGTCCACCGCCCCTGTCCCGCCGATGACGGTCGCCGATCGCACCGGTTCGCCCAGCCGCACCTCGCGACAGGCGGCGCCGGGGGTCGGGTCGGCGAAGCTGACCGCCGTCTCGCTGAAACCCGCCCGCACGGTCAGGGTCCCGGCGGCCGGGTCGGTCGCACCGCACAGCACCACGCGGCTGAAGGCGGCGGAGCCCTCGGCCTCGATGCGCAGGGACGATCCCTCGCCCCAGATCAGGGCCCGCGATCCGCTCAGTCCCACGCCGGACATGGCCGCCGAACCCGGCCCCGGGGTCACTGCCGTCCAGGCCTGTTCGAACAGCTCCACCTGACGGGGCTGGTACAAGGCATAGGGCTTGCCCGGCGGCAGCACCCCGCGCCCGCCGCGTCCGATGCTGTTCTGCAGGCGCGAGCGCACCGAGGCGGTGATCATGTCGCCCACTGTGTGGCTGTCGCCCAACTGGAGGATGTGCACCGGCCGCTCGCCCTCACCGGCCCCGGCCGCGTCCAGGGCGTCGAAGAAGCGGGTCAGGGTTTCGGGGCGTTCGAGCGCGCTCATCGGATCCTGTGCGGCGGCAGGCGTGGAAGTCGTCATGAGCGCCGCGACCAGCCCGGCCAGCCGCGCCAGTCTCACCCCCCGGCCCCACCCGTCATGCGGTCCAGGCCGGCGTCGGCCCGCAGGCGCTCGGTCACCGGCTCGGTCAGCCGCAGGTAGCCGGCCATGGACATGTGGATGCCGTCATGGGCCCGCATCAGCCGCCGCCGTCCGTCCGTGGCGGTCAGATAGGCGTCATAGGCGCCGCCCTCATTGGAGGTCAGGGCCACAGTGTCGATGTACGGCACGTCCAGCGCCGCCATGCGCTCGGCCACAAGCCCGTTGATCAGGCCCATGCGCCCGTCGAAGGACTCCCGCTTCATGCGCGGCAGCCCGACCCAGTAGACCGCCACGTCGTTCTGGCGCAGCAGGGCCACCAGATCGTCCACGCGGCGGGCGTAGATCTCGCGCCAACCGGGCGTGCCGAACTGATGGATGACTCCGTCGTGCTCGATGGCCTGGGCGTCGTTGGTGCCGAACATGACCACCGCCACATCGATGGGCTGTTCCCGCAACTGGCGGGCGGTCTTGTCCTGAACGTTCACATAGTCATAGCGCGACAGGCCGGTGGAGACCTCGGCCATGCGCACCACCCGCACCCCGTCCACGTCGCGCAGGTCGCGGTAGACGCCGGTCCACAGGCCGTCGGCCATGGAGTCCCCGATCACCCCCACCACCAGCTCGCCCTCGGCCACGCGCCGGCTCAGCGGCGTGATGCGCGGGGCCGCGGCAACCACAGGCTCGGGCCGGGCCACCGTCGCCACCACTTGCGGCGCGGGGGGGCTGGCCGAAGCGTTGGCCGAGCCCAGCATGAGGGTGGGGTTGCGCAGCCAGCCGCGACCGTCCGGCGTCAGGGCCAGGCCCACGATCACCCCCACGATCAATGCCGCCGTCAGTGCGTTGATGCTGGCGCGCAACCCTCTCGCCCCCCGGAAACCAGACTGGTTTACGAACCCCTGTTAACCCAACAAGGGATTGGCAGGCCAGCCCGAACCCGTCTCAGGCGAGGGAAAAGGTTAACGCAGCTTGCGCGGCGCGAGCCGGATCAGCCCCAGCGTCCCTCTGCCCAGCTGGCGGCGAAATAGCCCGCCGTGGCCGCGCTGGCGGTCAGGACCGTGCCCCAGATGATGTCGATGATGGTCATCTGCGTGGACCAGACGCTCAGGGTCGCCTGGTTGGTCAGGTCATAGGTGGCGTAGGCCACCAGTCCCAGCACCGCCCCGGTGATCAGGGCGCGGGTCCACTGGCCGTCCTTCAGCGCCGGCGCGATGGCCAGGAAGACGATCCCGAACAGATAGATCAGATAGAAGGCCACCGCTGCGACCATGTTCGGCTTGTCGGCCAGAATCGGGCCGATGATGGGACGATACAGCCGGTCGGTCATGGTGGTCAGCCACACCGCGTCGATGGCGGCGAAGGCCACGCCCGCCCCCAGATAGGCGGCCACATATTTGATCATCGCGCGTCTCCCATTATTCCATCAAAAGAACGGCTTGAGCCGATAGTGGCTGACGCCCCAGGTGCGTCCGCCGTCGTCGCCGAACAGCCCGGCTGTGGCCATGAAGAAACGCCGCCAGCGCCGCGCCCACAGTTTGGCGTCTTCGCCATAGGTCTGGTGCATCAGCTCCATGATCTCGGCCTTGTGGGCGTCGAAATTCTCCAGCCAGTGGTCGGCCGTCCGCTGATAGTGCTCGCCGGACCAGCGCCACTCCTCCTCCACCTCGAACAGGTCGGGGAACTGGCGGATCAGCCGGTGGCTGGGCATCACCCCGCCGGTGAAGAAATGCTGGGCGATGAAGTCGCTGCTGTCGCCGTGATCGAAGCGGTAGGGCGCGTCCTTGTGCGTGAACACATGGATGAACAGCCGCCCCTCGGGCTTCAGCCAGCCGCGCGTCCGGGTCAGCAATTCGCGCCAGTTGGCCATGTGCTCGAACATCTCCACCGAGACGATGCGGTCGAAGCGCTCATCGGTCTGGAAGTCGTTCATGTCGCGGGTGACGACCGTCAGGTTCCTGAGCCCCATGGCCGTGGCCGCCGCCTCGATGTGGCCGCGCTGGCTGCTGGAGTTGGACACCGCCGTGATCTGCGCGTTCGGGTAGCGTTCGGCCATCCACAGGCTCAGCGAGCCCCAGCCGCAGCCCAGCTCAAGGATCGACTGCCCGTCCTTCAGGTCCGCGTGCCGGCAGGTCTCCGCCAGGGCGAAATCCTCCGCCTCGGCCAGGGTCTCGCCGCCGGTGGGATACAGGCAGCTGGAATATTTCAGGCGCGGTCCCAGGCACAGGCGGAAGAAGCGCGGCGGCAGCTCATAATGTTGCTCGTTCGCCGCGTCGGTGTGCTCGGCCACCGGCCGCGCGGCCATCTGGCAGGCGAAGTCGAACTCGGTGTGGGGCGGATCCTTCGCCAGCCGCTTCCTCGCCTCGGCCACCAGACTGGCCACCGCCGGACGCGCCACGAAGTCGGGAAAGGGGGCGTCCTGAAGACGGCGGATGGCGACATTGGCCAGATTCATGCGGAACGGCTCCTCCAGCGCGGCATTCCAGTCAGATACGGCGCAGGTTTGCATCCGGATGTCATCCGGCGGGCGCGACGGGCCGTACTTGTCCGTGAAACCCGTTCGGACCCGGAGGTTCCCCTTGCCGCCCCATCTCGTCGCCTCCACTCAAGCCGGCTCCGGCGAACGCAAGCGCATCGCGGTGGTGGGATCGGGCGTGGCGGGCCTGTCCGCGGCCTGGCTGCTGGGCAAGGCCCACGAGGTGACCCTGTATGAGGCCGAGGACCGGATCGGCGGCCACTCCAACACCGTGGACGCCCCCTCGCCCCATGGGCCGGTGGCGGTGGACACCGGCTTCATCGTCTACAACGAGGCCAACTATCCCAATCTGACCGCCCTGTTCGCGCACCTGAACGTGCCCAACAAGGCCGCCTACATGTCCTTCGCCGTGTCGCTGGACGGCGGGGCCCTGGAGTATTCCAGCCACGGGGTCGGCGCCCTGTTCGCCCAGAAGCGCAACTACGCCAGCCCGCGCTTCTGGCGCATGATCGGCGACGTGCTGCGCTTCCAGAAGGAGGCGCCCCCCGACCTGGCCGAGCTGGAGGCCTCGGGGGAGACCCTGGACGCCTATCTCGACCGGCGCGGCTACGGCCCCCTGTTTCGCGACGCCCACCTTCTGCCCCAGGCGGCGGCCATCTGGTCCTCGTCCATGAGCCAGATGAGCGAGTATCCGGCCGCGTCCTTCGTGCGGTTCTACATGAACCACAACCTGCTGACCTATGACACGCGGCCCACCTGGCGCACCGTGGACGGCGGCAGCCGCGAATATGTCCAGCGCATCCTGGCCGACTTTTCCGGCACAGTCCGCCACGCGCTGGTGACCGGCGTGGCCCGGGGACGCGATGCGGCGGCGGTGCGGCTGGCGGACGGGTCGCTGGAGCGCTTCGACGCCGTGGTGCTGGCGGTCCACTCGGATCAGGCCCTGGCCCTGCTGGAGGCGCCCACCGCCGATGAGCGCCGGCTGATCGGCGCCGTCCCCTATCAGAAGAACCGCGCCGTCCTGCACCGGGACGCCTCGCTGATGCCCAGGCGCCGCAAGGCGTGGGCTGCGTGGAACCATCTGGGGCACAGCGACCGCTGCGGCGAGGGCGGCGTCACCTACTGGATGAATGATCTCCAGTCCCTGCCCGGCCCGAACCTGTTCGTCAGCCTCAACCCGGCGCGCGAGCCGGAGCCCTCCACCGTTCTCGGTGACTGGGACTATGAGCATCCGGTGTTCAACCGCGCCGCCGTGGCCGCACAGAAGGACCTGTGGTCCCTGCAGGGCGCGCGCAACGTCTGGTTCTGCGGCGCCTGGTTCGGCTCGGGCTTCCATGAGGACGGCCTTCAGGCCGGCCTCGCCGTGGCCGAGCAGCTGGGCGGCGTGCGCCGGCCCTGGACCGTCGAGAACGAGAGCGGGCGCATCCATGTGACGGCTCCCGCCCCGGCGTCTCCCGGCCCGTCCATGAGCCGGCCGGTGGAGCAGGTGGCCTGATCCCATGCTGATGGCCGCCCCGCCCGACGCCAGCGCGCTCTATGTGGGCAAGGTGACCCACGAGCGCATGCACGGCATCCGCCACCGGCTGGCCTACCGGGTCTATATGCTGCTGCTGGATCTGGACCACATCGAGGACCGACGTCCGGGCCTGCTGGGCCGGGGCCGCTTCGGCCTGCTGAGCTGGCGCGCCGCCGACCACGGCGACCGGTCGGGCCACGACCTGCGCGGACAGGTGGAGGCCCATCTGGCCGAGGCGGGCATCGACATCGCGGGCGGACCGATCCGCCTGCTGACCATGCCGCGCATCCTCGGCTATGGCTTCAATCCGCTCAGCGTCTTCTTCTGCCACCATCCGGACGGCGACCTGGCGGCGATACTGTACGAGGTCACCAACACCTTCCATGAGCGTCACAGCTACCTGATCGCCACGCCCCACAGTCGCCCCGACGGTCCGGTGCGTCAGAGCGCCGACAAGGTGTTCTTCGTCTCGCCCCTGATGGACATGGACCTGATCTATGATTTCACCGTGCGTCCCCCGGGCGAGGCGGTGGGCGTCACCATCGCCGTGCGGCGGGGCCAAACCCCCATCCTCACCGCCAGTTTCGCGGGAGCGCGCCGGCCCCTGACCAACGGCGCGCTGCTCCGCGCCTTCGTCACCCATCCGCTTCTGACCTGGAAGGTCATGTGGGGCATTCACTGGGAAGCGGCGGTCAGCATGATCAAGGGCGCGAAATACCGCTCTCGCGGCGCGCCGCCCGCCCGGCCCGTGACCTTGGGTTCGGCGCGCTGACCGGCTAGAGACATGGTCTTGCCCGCGCGGCCGCCTCCGGCTAGGAAGCGCGCAGGCCGCGTTATTCATTAGTCGGTGAAAATCAGGGACGCCAAGGACGCACTCATGGGAAAAATCTATCCTGACGCGAAGGCCGCGCTGGAGGGCCTGACGTTCGACGGCATGACCGTCATGGCGGGCGGCTTCGGCCTGTGCGGCATTCCCGAAAACCTGATCGCCGGCCTGAAGGCGTCGGGCGTGAAGGGCCTGACCGTCATCTCCAACAATGCGGGCGTGGACGGCTTCGGCCTGGGCCAGCTGCTGGAGACACACCAGATCAAGAAGATGATCTCGTCCTATGTGGGCGAGAACAAGGAGTTCGAGCGCCAGTACCTGGCCGGCGAGCTGGAGCTGGAGTTCAATCCCCAGGGCACCCTGGCCGAGCGCATCCGCGCGGGCGGCGCGGGCATCCCGGCCTTCTTCACCGCCACCGGCGTCGGCACCCTGGTGGCCGAGGGCAAGGAAGTGCGCAGCTTCGACGGCCGCGACTATGTGATGGAGACCGGCCTCGTCGCCGACCTCAGCATCGTCAAGGCCTGGAAGGCCGACGAGCGCGGCAATCTGGTGTTCCGCAAGACCGCCCGCAATTTCAACCCGATGATGGCCACCGCCGGGAAAGTCTGCGTGGTCGAGGTGGAGGAGATCGTCTCCACCGGCTCGCTGGACCCCGACCACATCCACACCCCCGGCATCTATGTGGACCGCCTGATCCAGGGGACCTTCGAAAAGCGCATCGAACAGCGCACCGTCCGATCCAGCGAGGCGGCGTGACACCGCCACCCAATGTCTGGCTTCTCACGGCGGCTGCAGGCAGCATCGCCGCAGCTCTGGCGCATATCGGCTGCCTGTTCGGAGGCCCGGACTGGTTCCGCTTTTTCGGGGCGGGCGAAGCCATGGCGCGCGCGGTGGAGCAGGGCCGAGTGCTGCCCTATGTGGTAACCATCGGCATCGCGGTGGTGCTGCTCGCGTGGGCCTGGTACGCCCTCGCCGCCGCCGGACACCTGCCCCGGCCTCCGCTTTTGAGGACAGGGCTGATCGCCATCACCGCCGTCCTGCTGGTGCGAGCCGCTGCGGTCTTTGCACCCGGCGTATGGGGGCCGGATCACAGCCCCACGTTCCAGATCGTTTCTTCCCTGATCGTCCTGGCGCTGGGCCTTTCGTTTCTGCTGGGAACGATCAAGGCCTGGCCCCTTCTGTCCATGAGGACCTGACCATGCCCCGCACCCGCGACCAACTCGCCGAACGCGCCGCCCTCGAGCTGAAGGACGGCTTCTATGTGAACCTGGGCATCGGCATCCCGACCCTGGTGGCCAACCACATCCCCGAGGGGATGGAGGTCACCCTGCAGTCCGAGAACGGCATGCTGGGCATGGGCCCCTTCCCCTACGAAGATCAGGTGGATCCCGACCTGATCAATGCGGGCAAGCAGACCATCACCGAGATCCCCGAGAGCGCCTATTTCAGCTCGGCGGACTCCTTCGCCATGATCCGGGGCGGCCATATCGACCTGTCGATCCTCGGCGCCATGGAGGTGGCCCAGAACGGCGACATCGCCAACTGGATGATCCCCGGCAAGCTGGTGAAGGGCATGGGCGGCGCCATGGATCTGGTGGCCGGCGTCAAGCGCGTGGTGGTGGTCATGGATCACGCCAACAAGCACGGCCAGTCCAAGGTGCTGAAATCCTGCACCCTGCCCCTGACCGGAACCGGGGTGGTCAGCCGCATCATCACCGACCTGGCCGTGTTCGACGTCAAGCCGGACGGATCGGGCCTGGAGCTGATCGAACTGGCCGACGGCGTCACCCTGGATGAGGTGCGCGAGAAGACCGAGGCCGACTTCACGGTTTCCGAAAAGGTTAATTCGCTGGCATAGTGCGGTTCCGCCGGGCGAAAGACCTGGATGTTGAGGACATGGAGGGGGCCAGTGTCAGACGTGCGAACCGAGGAGAAGCCTGCGGAGGCGACAGAGTCGGCCGTCGTGGAAACGGAGGAAACCGCCGCCGTCGCGCTGACCTCCGATGAGACGGCAAACGTCGAACCCCATGACGACGCCGATAGCGCCGAGCCGGCTGTCGAAGAGGCCTCTGAAGAGGTCGCCGCCGCCGCAACCGACATGCCCGCCGATCCGGGACCTCTGGAGGGCCTGCGCGCGGCCGTCATCGCGGGCTGCGAGGGCCTGAACCAGACCTGTCAGGGCGTCGACGCCGACTTCATCCGTGGCCAGCTTCAGGATCTGCGCATGCGGGTGGCGAGCGTGCGCCCGGCCGAGCTGACCCCGCGCACCGGCCTGGGCGGGCTGTTCGACAGCCACAAGAAACGTCTGACCCGTTTCCGCCACCACGTCACCGATCTGGCGCCGTCAATCTCCACCGCCGCGGTCAAGCTGCGCGACGCCGCCGCCGGGCTGGGCCGCCGCAACGGCGCCCTCAACGAACAGCATCAGGGCCTGCTGACCGCCATCACCGAGCTGGACGAGGCCCTGATGGCCTTTCCCGAGCGCGCCGACGCGGTGCGCGACGGCGGGCTGAAGCACCTGCCCCTGACCCGCATGATCCAGAACGTGGACGCCCGCCTGGCCGAGACCGCAGGGCAGGTGGCCGAGGCGGCCATGGGCTGGCGCGACGATCTGCTGAAGGCGCTGGGCGCCGACGGCAAGAAGCTGACGCCCCTGCGCCGCGTGAACCCCGATCAGGGCGCGCTCAATCAGGCCTGCGAGGCCCTGCTGTCGGTGATCGACCGGGCCGAGGCCGGCATGACCGCCGCCAAGGCGCGTCGGGACGAAGTCATGGCCCGTCTGGACCGCACCCTTGCCGCCGCGCGAGGCGACGAGGCCGTCTAGATCGAAATCGGTTCAGTCGGACGCAGTCCGACTGGGCTCAGATTTCGGTCCAGTTTAAATCCGGTCAGGCTTAGCCCACCTTCACCCGTGTCGCCGCCTCGGGCAGGTCCTCGCCGAAGGCGCGTTGATAGAACTCGGCGATGGTCGGGCGTTCCAGCTCGTCGCACTTGTTCAGGAAGGTCAGGCGGAACGACAGGGCCACGTCGCCGCCGAAGATGATGGCGTTCTGGGCCCAGGTGATGACGGTGCGGGGGCTCATGACGGTGGAGATGTCCCCGTTCATGAAAGCGTTGCGGGTCATGTCGGCCACGCGGACCATGGCGGCGATCTTGCGGCGGCCTTCCGCATCGCGCCACTCCGGCACCTTGGCGGCCACGATCTCGGCCTCCACGTCGTGGTCCAGATAGTTCAGGGTCGTGACGATGTTCCAGCGGTCCAGCTGGGCCTGATTGATCTGCTGTGCGCCGTGGTACAGACCCGTCGTGTCGCCGAGACCCACGGTGTTGGACGTGGCGAACAGGCGGAACCAGCGATTGGGGCGGATGACCCGGTTCTGGTCCAGCAGGGTCAGCCTCCCCTGCGCCTCCAGCACCCTCTGGATCACGAACATCACGTCCGGGCGTCCCGCGTCATATTCGTCGAACACCAGGGCCACCGGCCGCTGGATGGCCCAGGGCAGGATGCCCTCGCGGAACTCGGTGATCTGTTTGCCGTCCTTCAGGACGATGGCGTCCTTGCCGATCAGGTCGATGCGGCTGACGTGGGCGTCCAGATTGACCCGCACCATGGGCCAGTTCAGCCGCGCGGCCACCTGCTCGATGTGGGTGGACTTGCCGGTGCCGTGATAGCCTTGGACCATCACCCGGCGGTCAAAGGCGAAGCCCGCGCAGATGGCCAGGGTGGTCTGGGGGTCGAACTGATAGGCCTCGTCCAGGTCGGGCACATGGCTGTCCTTCGTATCAAAACACGGGACCGTCATGTCGGAATCGACGCCGAACGCCTCCCTGACCGTCACCTTGCGGTGCGGCTCCAGCGTCAGCATGGGGTCGGGCGATGCGTCGAGGGGAGAAGAAGGGGCCATAAGGTCCATCTAGAAACTCCGCGCCGCCGGGTCCAGCGGCGCGACCGCCACAAACGAAGAAAGCCCCCCGCCGAGGCGAGGGGCTCCCTTCTGAAATCCGAATAACCGGAAGGCTGGATGCCTTAGTTGTTCTCGCGGATCTGGTCGGCCTGGGCGTCGGCCTGATCCTGAACAGCGTCGGCTTCTTCGTTCAGGGCGTCGCCCTGCTGGTCCATGTTCTGGTCGTAGGCGGCGTCGGCCTGCTCTTCCAGCTGGGCCGCGGTCACGTCCGCTTCCTGCTCGACCAGTTCAGCCTGCTCTTCAGCGACCGGGTCGGCGGGTTCACAGGCGGCCAGGGCGAAGGCGGCGAAAACGCCGGTCGTCAGAATGGCGATCTTCTTCATGGGAAGTGTCTCCGTTGGTGTGGAGCCTGAAGAACACGCCCGCGCCGAAAAGGTTCACGGGTTCGTGAGAAAAGGCCTCAATCGTGCCCGATTCGAACCTCGACGTTGCCGCGCGTGGCGT
Source organism: Brevundimonas sp. BAL450 (assembly GCF_015767455.1). NCBI lineage: Bacteria > Pseudomonadati > Pseudomonadota > Alphaproteobacteria > Caulobacterales > Caulobacteraceae > Brevundimonas > Brevundimonas sp. BAL450. The sequence continues at coordinate 135,833 of NZ_JADWOW010000062.1, read as the reverse complement.
TGGAATAGGGACAGACCTGATGGGTCTTCTCCAGGATGTCGTCGGCCACGTCGACGTCCAGCCCGTGGCCGGTCACCTTGATCTCGATGTCCAGATTGAAACCCTCGCCCTTGTCGTTCTTGCCGAAGCCGACGGTGACCTCAACCGCCGTGTCGGCGGCCACGGGGTGCTTCTCGCGACCGGAAACCAGCCGCAGGGCGCTGAGGAAACAGGCCGCATAGCCGGTGGCGAACAACTGCTCGGGATTGGTCCCCTCGCCGCCCTTGCCGCCCATCTCGGTGGGGGTGGACAGGTTCACGTCGATCTTGCCGTCGTCGGTGCGCGAGCGCCCGTCCTCGCGTCCGCCGCCGGTGGCGGTGGCGTGGGCTTTGTACAGAACGTCCATGGCGAGCTCCATTGTGTGAGGGAGCTCCTTAGCTAGGCGCCCCGGCCGACAATCCAAGCGCCGCGGGGAAAACCGTCATTCCGTGCATATGGCCTCGTAGAGATTCCGGGCCTCGGGAGTCTGGTGACCGAGGTATTGCAGTTCCGCCGCCGGCGCAGCCAGGCCGGCCCCGAGTTCGGTTTCGCCGGGCAAGACCCTCAGGTTCTCGCGCCGCCGCATCGCAGCGGGCCTACAGAGCACCTCATAGCGGTAGAATTGGACCGGCAATGTCGCGGCGTGTTCCGGACGAGGCAGACGGACCAGCCAGACCGCCACCGTCATGTCGGCCCCTTCAAGGAGAGGGCCGTGGCGGCTGACATAGACCGTGTCTTCGTGAATGGCGGGCCAGGTTTGGGCCTGCTCCAGCGTCGGCGGTGAAAGCTCCGGCTGAGACGTCCATAGCGCCGCGAACAGGACAAGAAGCGTGTGCATGGGCCCCTCCGTTGAGACGGACTATCCGCCGCGACCCGCCGGGCGGGGAGTGATGAAAGCTGACCTGGCGTTCCATGCCTGGTGAGCGAGATCGACAGGCGGCAAGCCATCCAGGCCCCCTCAGGTTTGTCGGATCGACTCGACCTGAAGCCGAAATGGTCTATGGCCGATCCATGCCTGAACTTCCCGAAGTCGAGACGGTGCGGCGCGGTCTGGAGCCGATCCTGACCGGCGCGCGCCTGACCCATGTACGCCAGAACCGGCCGGATCTGCGCTTTCCCTTTCCGCCGGATTTCGTCTCGCGGCTCGAAGGCGCGACGGTGCGGCGGGTGGACCGGCGCGCCAAATATCTGCTGATGCCCTTGTCCACCGACGAGACATGGGTGGCCCACCTGGGCATGACCGGACGCTTCACCCTGGACGGCCGCCAGCTGGGGGAGTTCGAGGAACCCGCGCCCATCGCCGGCAAGCATGAACATGTCAGCCTGTGCGCCGAGGGGCCGGCCGGACGCACCCGCGTGGGTTTCGCCGACGCCCGCCGGTTCGGCTTCATGGGCCTGATCCCCACCGATCAGGTGGAGGCGCACCCCTGGTTCGCGGGGCTGGGGCCGGAGCCGCTGGGCAACGCCTTCTCCGCCGCCCATCTGGGCGAGGCGTTCCGCGGCCGGAAGTCGTCGATAAAGGTCAGCCTGCTGGATCAGCGCATCGTGGCGGGCCTGGGCAACATCTATGTGTGCGAGGCCCTGTTCCGGGCCGGCATCTCGCCCCTGACGGCGGCCGGAAAGGTGTCTCGCCCCCGGCTGGAGCGGCTGACCGGCCAGATCCGCGATGTGCTGAACGACGCCATCACGGCGGGCGGGTCGACCCTGCGCGACTTCGCCAACGCCGACGGCGGTCAGGGCTATTTCCAGCACAGCTTCGACGCCTATGGCCGCGAAGGCGACCCCTGCCGCACGCCCGGCTGCACCGGCGTCATCCGCCGCACGGTCCAGGGCGGCCGCTCGACCTTCTGGTGCCCGACCTGCCAGAAGCGGTGAGACAGGCTTTCAGGTGGGGCTGCTGAAATAACGGGAGCCCGAATTGAGCGAGGGGACGACAGCCCGGTCGAACCGTTGCGATCGTCCCCTCGCCAAGTCCGGGTTGGGACTTGACCTTAGGGTCAGGAACCTGACCGTTTCCCCGGCGGGCGAACCCGAAGAAGAAACGCGGCCTCCTGGCGGCTCCTGGTCTCCGGCGTTCCGTCAGGGTCTCCCCTGTCGTCGTCCATCGATCCCGGCCCGGTTCTCCGTGAACCTCCGCCCGAGGGCGTCTGGTTCGGGAGCCTTGGCCCTGTCCGGTCGATCGAGCCGTCCGAAGACGCCTGAAAGCCTGGATCAGAGAGCCGGACCGACCCGCTTGAAGTTCCCGGTCTCCCGGGATTTCCGCGCCGCCGTGTCCCTCGGCCCGTTGACGTTCCCGCGAAATCGTCTATTGGGCAAGCGCCCGAATTCCTCCTGCTGTGCATGAGGACCCGCCGTCCGGTGCATAAGTCTGTGAAAGACTGTGGACGGCTGCGATTCACAAAACTGAATCAATCGGATGGGTTTTCCACAGTTTGATGACACCCGCCATGAGGCCGGCAAACCGCAGCCGCCGCGTGCTTTCGATCACGCCGGGGTGATGCGTTTGGGCTCAAAGCCCTATATGACGCCTGTTTCCCTCCCCTGAACGCGTTTGCGAACTGACATGGCGACCCTGAACCAGATCCGATCGACCTTCCTCGACTCCTTCGCGGCCTCGGGCCACGAGAAGGTGCCGTCGGCCCCGCTGGTGCCGCAGAACGATCCGACCCTGCTGTTCGTCAACGCCGGCATGGTGCCGTTCAAGAACGTCTTCACCGGCCAGGAGAAGCGCCCCTACAACCGCGCGGTCAGCGCCCAGAAATGCGTGCGCGCCGGCGGCAAGCACAACGATCTGGACAACGTGGGCTACACGGCGCGGCACCACACCTTCTTCGAGATGATGGGGAATTTCTCCTTCGGCGACTACTTCAAGGCCGAGGCCATCGAGTTCGCCTGGAACCTCATCACCAAGGAATTCGGCATCCCCAAGGACCGTCTGATGACCACAGTCTATGTGGACGACGACGAGGCGGTGGAGCTGTGGAAGAAGATCGCCGGCCTGCCGGAAAGCCGCATCGGCCGCATCGCGGGCAGCGACAATTTCTGGTCCATGGGCGACACCGGACCCTGCGGCCCGTGCACCGAAATCTTCTATGACCACGGCGACCACATCTGGGGCGGCCCTCCCGGGTCGCCGGAGGAGGACGGCGACCGCTGGGTCGAGATCTGGAACCTGGTGTTCATGCAGTACGAGCAGGCGGCGGACGGCACCCGCACCAACCTGCCCAAGCCCTCCATCGACACCGGCATGGGGCTGGAGCGCGTGGCGGCGGTGCTGCAGGGCGTGCACTCCAACTATGAGACCGACCTGTTCCGGAATCTGATCGCGGCGTCCGAGGCCGAGACGAAGACCAGGGCCGAGGGCGATCAGGCCCCGAGCCACCGGGTGATCGCCGACCACCTGCGCAGCTCCTGTTTCCTGATCGCGGATGGCGTGACGCCGTCCAATGAAGGGCGCGGATACGTGCTGCGCCGGATCATGCGCCGGGCCATGCGCCACGCGCACCTGCTGGGCGCCGCCGATCCGCTGATGCACCGGCTGGTGCCGACGCTCGTCCAGAACATGGGCGACGCCTATCCGGAACTGGGCCGCGCCCAGGCCACCATCACCGAGACCCTGCGTCAGGAGGAGGAGCGGTTCCGCACCACCCTGGGCCGGGGCATGGCCCTGTTCGAGGACGCCACCGCCAACCTCAAGGAAGGCGACATGCTGGAGGGCGAGACCGCCTTCACCCTTTACGACACCTACGGCTTCCCGCTGGACCTGACCCAGGACGAGGCGCGCCGGCGCGGCCTGTCGGTCAATGTGGCGGCGTTCGAGACGGCCATGGCCGAGCAGCGCGCGCGCAGCCGCGAGCACTGGACCGGATCGGGCCAGACGGCCACGGCCGGCGAATGGCTGGCCATCCGCGACCGCATGGGGCCGACGGTCTTCACCGGCTATGACGGGGTGGAGGAGTCCGGCGAGGTGCTGGCCATCCTCAAGGACGGGCAGGCGGTGGACGCGGCAGGACCGGGCGAGACGGTGCAGGTGCTGTTCGACCGCACCGCCTTCTACGGCGAGAGCGGCGGTCAGGCGGGCGACCACGGGATCATCGAATGGCCCGGCGGCGAGGCCCGCGTCACCGACGTGAAGAAGCAGGCCGGCGACCTTCACGTGCATGACGTGGAGATCGTGTCCGGCGGTCTGGCCATCGGCCAGCGCTGCGCCCTGATGGTGGACGCCGACAAGCGCAGCACCACGCGCGCCAACCACTCGGCCGCGCACCTGCTGCACTCGGCGCTGAAGAATGTGCTGGGCGCCCATGTGGCCCAGAAGGGCCAGCTGGTGGACGCCGAGCGGGCCCGCTTCGACTTCAGCCACGGCGCGCCGCTGACCGAGGCCGAGATCGAGGCCATCGAGGCCGAGGTCAATGCGGTGATCCGCCAGAACGCCCCGGCCGAGATGCGCCTGATGACCCCGGACGCCGCCATCGAGGCCGGCGCCATCGCCCTGTTCGGCGAGAAGTACGGCGACGAGGTGCGGGTTCTGACGCTCGGCCGCTCGCTGGTCAGCGACAATGCGGCCTATTCCATGGAGCTGTGCGGCGGCACCCACGTGGCGCGCACCGGCGACATCGGCCTGTTCAAGATCGTGTCCGAGGGCGGCATCGCCGCGGGCGTGCGCCGCATCGAGGTGCTGACCGGCGAGGCAGCCCGTCAGTATCTGGAAGGCCAGGCGAAGGTGGCGCGCGGCCTGGCCCGCGACTTCAAGATACAGCCCGCCGACGTGCCCGCCCGGGTCGAGGCCATGGCGGCCTCGGTCAAGGCGCTGGAGAAGCAGGTGGCCGAGCTGAAGAAGCAGGTGGCCTTGGGCGGCGGCGGCGGCGCTGATGCCACGCCGGAAGAGATCGGCGGCGTCAAGCTGATCGCCCGGGTGCTGGACGGCGTGGACGGCAAGGGCCTGCGCGGCGTGGCCGAGGATTTCCGCAAGCAGGTGGGCTCGGGCGTCGTGGCCCTGATCGGCGTCACCGACGGCAAGGCCGCGGTGACCGTGGCGACGACCGCCGACATGGCCGGCCGTGTGAACGCGGCCGATCTGGCCCGCGCGGCGGTGCTGGCCATGGGCGGTCAGGGCGCGGGCGGCAAGCCCGACTTCGCCCAGGGCGGCGCCCCGGACGGCGACAAGGCCGACGCCGGACTGGACGCGGTGCGGGCGGCGCTTAAGGGCTAGTCCCTCGGCAGCCGCACCTGGGCCAGTTTCCAGCTGAACACGCCGCGGCGCTCCATGATCAGGTCGATGCGCTCATGGGGGCGGTCGCGGTCTGTGAGGGTGCCGGCGAAGCGGTTCAGGCCGCGATAGCCGTAGCCGATGCGGATGTCCTTCTCGCGGTCCTCAGGGGGCTCCAGCGTCACCGCGTCTTCGTCGCCGATGATGTCGGGCGCCTCGGCGGTCTGGACCATGGCGGCGATAGCCCCGGGCGTCACGAAGGCGTCCACCACGCCGGAGATCAGCGACGGCGCCAGCACCAGCCCCAGGCCGGACAGGGGATCGTCGCGCAGCTCCGGGTCTTCACGCACCCGGCGCACCAGCTGGGCGTTCAGCTGAGCCTTCAGGTCGTCGCGCACGGCGGGGAAGTCCACCAGACGCTCCAGCCGCGCCTCGTCGCCGGTGCGCGCCGCATTGATCAGCGAGCGCACCGCGAAGACCGGCGAAGCGAACCAGGCCACCAGAAACGCGCCGATCAGAATGGCGATCAGCCGCGTCAACACTCGTCGGCTCAAGAGCCGCCCTCCCCTTGCATCCCCCGGTCCGTAATCGAGCGCGCGTCGCCCGCCGGGTCAAGCGGACTCGATCGAACCGCGGTCTGTGGATCAACGGGGCATTGACGCGGCCGTTCCCGCCGGGCCCCATGCACGCCGTTGTTGATTTGAGGGGGCTTCGTTCCATGACCCGATCCATCGCCCTGATGGGCGCCGCCGTTCTGGCCCTGACCGCCGCCGCGCCGTTGTCACAGCCGGTCCAGGCCCAGCCGGTTCCGGCCGAGGCCCAGGCGCAGGATCCAGCCCTCGCGGCGATCCTGGCCGACTACGAAGCCTTCGACCGGTCGCAGGACCCCATCAGCGCGGGCCGCGAGGGCGACGACGAGGCCCTGTCGCAACTGCCGGACACGTCTCGCGAGGCGGAGGTGGCGCGGGCCGAGACCCTGCGCGGGTTCGCAGCAAGGCTGGAGGCCATCGACCCGGCGGCCCTGACCGAGGAGGACCGGCTGAATCACGCCTTCATCTCGTGGATCATCGACATGGCGGTTGAGCGCGTCGCCTTCGACGGGGGACGGCTGGCCTTCGACTCCGAGGGCGGACCCGGTCAGTGGATCGGCTACATGGCCGGCTCGACCCGGATCACCAACCGCGCCGAGGGCGAGGCCTGGCTGGAGCGCATGGCGGGGCTGGGCGCCTTCTATGACGAGGCGCGCACCGACGCACGACGGGGGCTGGAGACTGGCCTGGTCCAGACCCGGTCGGTGGTCGAGAACGCCCTGATGCTGGCCGAGACCGACGCGGCCTTCACGGCCGAAACCGACCCCCTGCTGCGGCCGCTTGCCGATCTGCCCGCCTCGATCCCGGCGGATGTGCAGGAGGGCTGGCGCGCCCGGGCCCGCGACATCATCGCCGGGGAGATCGCACCGCGCCGCCGCGCCTGGGTCGCGTTCCTGCGCGAGGAGTATCTGCCCGCCGCCCCCGAGACCCTGGGTCTGGCGCACCGGCCGGGCGGACGCGACTACTACGCCTTCCTGGCGCGCAGCTACACCACCACCGACATGACGCCGGACGAGATCCACGCCCTGGGCCAGTCCGAGGTCGCGCGCATCCGCACCCGCATGGATGAGGAGATGGCCGCCGCGGGCTGGGAAGGCGACTTCGCCTCGTTCCTGACCTTCCTGCGCACCGACCCGCAGTTCTACGCCACAAGCCGCGAGGACCTGCTTAAAGAGGCTTCCGAGATGTCCAAGCGGGCCGACGGCGGCCTGCCGGCCCTGTTCGGAACCCTGCCCCGCCTGCCCTACGACGTGCGGCCGGTGCCCGAGGAGATCGAGGCCAACTACACCACCGGCCGCTATTTCGCCGGCTCCATGGAGGCCGGCTTGCCCGGCGGCTACATCGTCAACACCGGGCGGCTGGACCAGCGGCCGCTGTACGAACTGCCAGCCCTGACCCTGCACGAGGCGGTGCCGGGCCACCACCTTCAGATCGCCCTGCAGCAGGAAGCCGAGGCCGGGCCCTATTTCCGGCGTGGGGCCAATGTCACCGCCTTCACCGAGGGCTGGGGCCTGTACGCCGAGTATCTGGGCGAGGAAATGGGCTTCTACCGCACGCCCTATGAGCGGTTCGGGCGTCTGTCCTACGAGATGTGGCGGGCCTGCCGTCTGGTGGCGGACACCGGCATCCACTGGCTGGGCTGGGAGATCGAACAGGCGCGGGCCTGTTTCGCCGAGAACTCGGCCCTCGCCACCCACAACATCGAGACCGAGCTGCAGCGCTACATCGGCTGGCCCGGCCAGGCCCTGGCCTACAAGATCGGCGAGATCCGCCTGCGCGACATCCGCGGCCGCGCCGAAGCCGCCCTGGGCGAGGACTTCGACGTCCGCGCCTTCCACGACGCCCTGCTGGTGGACGGCCCCCTGCCGCTGGACCTGCTGGACCAGCGCATGGACGCCTGGATCGCGGAGCAGGCGGCGGAGGACTAGAGCCCCAGGTCCTTCCGCAACTTCTTCGTCAGCTTCGCGGTGATCAGGGCGTGGGCCGTGATCAGATGGTCTTTCAGCTCGTCGTCGGGCCAGTCGGCGGGATCCGCCAGATGCACCCATTTCCCGCGCGCCAGATAGGGCGCGGGGATGGCGCGGCCGGTTTCGGTCAGCACCTCATAGGCGATGTCCGAGGCCTTGAACGACAGGCCGCCCATGCCGCCCATGATGGCGAACATCTTGCCGCCCACCCTGTAGGCGTCGTGGTCGTCGCCGAACGGGTGATCCAGCGTCGCCGCCGGCAGGGCCAGGCAGAACCGCTTCACCCCCGCCCGGTCCACGATCAGGCGTCCACGCCGATGCCGACGGGACAGGCCACACCCGTGCCTCCGATGCCGCAATAGCCCTCGGGATTCTTGGCCAGATAGCCCTGGTGATAGGCCTCGGCGAAATAATAGGTCGGGCGCGGGGCGATCTCGGTGGTGATGGGGCCCATGCCCACCCGCTTCAGCGCCGCCGCGTAGGCGTCGCGCGACGCCTCTGCCGCCGCCTTCTGGGCGTCGTCGGCGTAATAGATGGCCGAGCGGTACTGGGTGCCCGTATCGCCGCCCTGGCGCATGCCCTGGGTGGGGTCGTGGTTTTCCCAGAACGCCTTGAGCAGGTCGTCATAGGTGATCTCTTCGGGGTTGAAGACCACCTCCACCGCCTCGGTGTGGCCGGTGCGGCCGGTGCAGACCTCTTCATAGGTGGGATTGGGGGTGATCCCGCCCGCATAGCCCACAGACGTCACCCAGACGCCCGGCAACTGCCAGAACACCCGCTCCACGCCCCAGAAACAGCCCATGCCGAACACGGCGCTCTGGAAGCCCTCGGGGTGCGGTCCCTTGAGCGGACGGCCCGAGACGAAGTGCACCTCGTCGGTGGTCAGCGGCTGATCGCGCCCGGGCAGGGCGGTGTCGGCGGTGGGCAGGTCGGCGGATTTGGAAAACAGCATGGATCGCCTCTTAAATGGGTCCAGCCGCATATGGGAAGCCCGACGGCGCTTGCCCAGACGCTCCGCCTGTTCTATCAGCCTCGCCTCCGCCGGATCGACCGTCCGGCGGCGCACGCACGGCGTGGAACGGACAGGTGGCGGAGTGGTCGATCGCGCACGCTTGGAAAGCGTGTGTACGTGAAAGCGTACCGAGGGTTCGAATCCCTCTCTGTCCGCCACGGCCGGGTAAGGTGCTGCGGGCGGGTGGCGGTGGGCATGCTTTGCAGCCCGGCCATGATACCCCACGAACGGTTCGACCAGGGCAATCGCGTGGATCCGCCCTGGCCGTTCCTCGATCGCGCGACAGCCGCCTGACGGCGATGGGGGTCGCTGCGGCTACTCCCACCCACCTCGGTGGTGGGAGAGATCGACCGACACACTCAGCAGGTTAGCACCGAGCTTTGCAGCCAGGCATGACTTGATCGCAGCCGCCGCGGCAGCAGGCGCGCCGCTGCCGCCCGTGAGAATGGCCGCGATCGCCATGGCGATCGCGCCCTGCTTCAGGCACGCCTCGACTTCGGCGCCGATGTCCACCGGCTCGCCGGTGCTGACCCGCAGCGTCGCAGTGACGTACAGCCACCTGTATTCGAGCTTCCAGCCGACACAGATTTTGCCGCCCGACCAAGGCCTGATCCATTTGGCGCAGGTCTTCTTCACGTGGGGAAGGCTCGTGGGGTCCTTGGTCTTCAGAAGCACACGCTCGTAAATGACCCCATTGGGAGCGGCGGCGTCATCGATCTTGTGCATCACTGCGGCGTCCCACGACGTATCGTCGTCACCCGCCCCTCCCGACATCGACGGCGGGAGCGGGGGTGTCTGGTCCCCAAGATAGATCATTCCGTCCAGTTCAGATTCGTCAGCCATGACAGTCTCCTTCGCCGACCGCGGAAACCGGCGCCCTTGCGCCGCCCGACAGCGGTGAGTTGATCTTGCGTTCACCTAGGAACCCGCGCGCGTGACGGCCGTCACACTGCGAAGCCGCCCCGCGCACCGGTTGGAGGGCGCCTAGCGGTTCCCTGCCGGCGCATAGAGAGAGAACGGCACGCCGACGAAGGCGCCGACCGCGAAGTGATCATCGTCTGTTGTCGGATCATCATCCGCCGATCGCCAGCGGAACCTGAGGCCGCCACGCAGACGACCGTCGCCATCGGGCAGAAGGAAAAGCGTGGTCGCGACCTCACTGACTTCGGACTCGAAATCGTAGGCCGGCTGGACCTCCACCGCGAAAGGAAGCCCCAGTCCCAAGAGGTTCTCGCCTTGCACACGGCCGATGAAGTAGGCGGCTGTGGTGTCCTGAGCACGAGGCTCGCCGAACGAGGCGGTGAAACACTCCTGCGGCCCGGATGTGGGCATGGGCCCGCACAGGGTGCGCTCATCGGAACCTCGATACTCGCGGGTGTGTTCGACGCCAAAGCCGAGGTAGTATGGGAAACGGAAGGAGCGAGAAGGCCACTCGCCTCCAACCGAAAGGGAGAGTGCGTAGGGCGTCCTGCTCACTTCCTGTTTATCCAGAGTGCCGAAGTCTCGGAACTCCAGGCTCTGGTGGCCAATCCCACCTGAAACGATCAGTTGCCGCACGGGAGCGCGCGGCCCCTCGCCGCCCCAAGGGCCAGGCTCGCCATGGAGCAACCAACCGTATGAGGCTCGTACAGCCGTGCTTCCTGACAAGCCGCCGTCGGTTATGAAATCAGCAGAGCGATCGCCGCCCCCCAGGGGTGTGGAGAACCGCACCGTCCAGCGAGTGTTCGAGTCGGTGCTCTCGTCCCACCCCCCCAGAACGATCGCCACCTCAGCGCTGTCCTTCTCCGCTTGAATCTCGAAATTCGAAGATGGATCGGCTTGCCCGAGCGCACATGTTGGCAACGCGCCTGCCCCCGCCGCCAACGCAGCTGCGCCCAGCATCACGACAGCGGGTCTCACGACGTAGCTCCCTTGACCCGGAAAGTCTGACTGTCGGCGAGCTGGCTTCCGTGCTCGTGCTTGATGATGGCGTCCACGAGCACCTGTTCGGACCCCGATGCTGTCATGGTGACCTTGAGCGCGGCGCCGGTCGGTCCGATCAAGAGCCACGACACGGTGTGTTCCTTGCTTTCGTCCAGCTCCAGCGTTCCCATGTCGCGCTCGAAATTGGGGTCGGCCCCATTGATCCGCACCTTCGCGGTCTGCACGCCGCCTTTACGCTCGCGTTTGAACTTCACTTTCATGACGGCCTCCCTGGCTTGATTGCCAATGAGGCGATCGTCCCCCCTCCCGACCGGACGTGCGCGTGACGCCCGTCACGCTCTGATTGTGCAGCGGCTCACTCTCTGGCAGCGTGCCTCCGGGGAGAGGGGTGATGGATGAGGGGGACGGCGGACCCGCGCGGTATCGGGCCTTCATCAGCTACAGCCATCAGGACGCGGCGGCCGGCCGCCGCCTTCACCGACGGCTGGAGCGATACGTCCTGCCGAGGCGGCTGGTCGGGCGGACGACTCCGCGCGGCCCCGTTCCGCGCCGGCTCGCCCCCATCTTTCGCGATCGCGAGGATCTGCCCGCAGCCGACAGCCTGAGCGTGGAGGTGCGCGCGGCCCTGGCCGGCTCGGCCGCCCTGATCGTGGTCTGCTCGCCGGCCGCCAGACAATCGCCATGGGTGTCGCGCGAAATCGCGCTGTTCCGGTCCTTGCATCCGGACCGGCCGGTGCTGGCGGCCCTGATCGCCGGGACCCCGACGGACTCCTTTCCTGACACGCTAGCGGACGCGGCCCGTGAGCCTCTCGCGGCCGACCTTCAGCCCACGGGGGACGGTCCGCGCCTCGGGTTCCTGAAACTGGTGGCGGGCGTGGTCGGGGTCGGCCTCGACGAGCTGGTCCAGCGCGACGCCCAGCGCCGGCTGCGGGCCGTGACGGCCGTCACGGCGGCGGCGCTGGGCGGAATGCTAACCATGACCCTGCTGACCGCCATGGCCATCGAGGCCCGGCGGGAAGCGGAACGGCAGCGCGCCGAAGCCGAGGGAATGGTCGAATTCATGCTCACCGATCTGCGAGATACTCTGGAAGGGGTCGGCCGACTGGACGCCCTGGACGCCGTCAACACGCGCGCCCTGGAGTACTACGAAGCCCAGGACATCGGGCGGCTGCCGCCTGATTCACTGGAGCGACGCGCGCGGGTGCTGCTGGCCATCGGTACGGACCTCCAGACGCGCGGCGACCTGGATCAAGCCATGCAGCATTTCGAGGAGGCTCGGCGCACCACGGCCGCCCTGCTCGCCGCCGACAGCGACAACCCCGCCCGCATGTGGGCCCATGCCCAGAGCGAGCAGGCGGTGGGCGTCGTCGCGTTCGAACGCGAGAGACAGGCCGAGGCGCAGACCGCATTCGAAGCCTACCGCGATCTGGCCGATACTCTGGTGGCCCGCGAGCCCAGGAACGCCCGGTACCTTCGGGAGGCCGGTTTCGCCCGGGGCAATCTGTGCAGCCTGGCCCTGGCCGAACCGCGTCGACCGGAAGACGCGCTGGGGGACTGCCGGATTGCGCTGGCCCGGATGGAGGCGGCCGCCGCAGCGGCGGCTGATCCCGACATCTATGCGCTCGATCTCGCCAACCGGCACGCCTGGCTGGCCGACGCCTGGCGCGAGAACGGCGACGACGCGAAGGCGCGCGAGCATCGCCTCGCCGAGGAAATCATCATCCGCCGCCTGCTCGTCAAAGACCCGGCGAACATGGAGGTGCGCCTGCGCGAGGTCGCCCTGTACCGGGCGCTGGCGTCACTGGAGTTCACGGCCGGTCGGCCGGATCTGGCGCGCCAGTGGCTGCAGGAGGCGCTGGAGGGCGCGGAGGCCATGGCCGCCCATGAACCCGCCAACGAACAATGGGCGGCGCTGCGCCGCATGACGGCCGACAATCTCGTCGTGCTGGAACGGTTGGAGAGGGAGAGACTGCAATGACCAGTACGACAGGAACCGAAGAACACCCGATCGGCGGCGTGCCGCTGCCAAGCACTTCAGGGACTTGGAAACTGGGGGAAGTCGTCTACACCCAGTACACCTATGACGAGATGATGCCGCCGGGTCACAGGGTGATCGCCAAAATCCGCAGCTATGCTGTGCCCGAAAGCGACATCGCGGCTTTTGTGGACGCCCGGCTCCGGCGTTTGCCCCTGCCGGATACGGGGAAGGTCCGTCAGTGGCCCGGCGAGGACCCCGTGCTCGACCGATCGATCAACATCTATGTCGGCGGACCCTGCTGGGTGGTGATTGAGCTCGATCCGAACGTCGACTGGCATTTCGAGCCCAACCAGCCCGGCATCACGACCAAACATGACCACGGGGACAACAACTGCGATCTCATGCACGTCATGGATCACGCGACACGGGCTGGCAGCCTCGGTCCCGACGACAGGGACTGCAGGCTCATCTATTTCGTCGTGAACAAGCGGCCCAGGAGGCACGATCACCAGAGGTTCCTCTGCAACGTCATCCACACCAACAAACGTCTCGAAGACCCGGATCAGATCGACCCGGACATCCCCAACGACGGCGGCCGGTTCCCGTTTCCGTATCTCGGCGCGGGTGAGCCCGAGGAGCTCGGCGAATGAGACCAGCGTCTTGACCTCTCCCCCCTCCCCCGCCCTCCCCACCATCATCGCCCTCGCCCGGTCCGGAGCCCTGGACCGGGCGAGACGCCTGTTCGATGAGGCCGGCCTCGGCTCTGTGACCGACGAGCCGGCGACACTCAGCGTGCGCGGTCGTCTGCTCAAGGACGAGGCGCGCCGGGCGCCGGCCGCCGAGCGGCCACGCCTGTGGCGCGAGGCCGGTGACGCCTATGCCCTGGCCGCGGATCTGAGCGGGGCGACCTATCACCTGATCAACGCCGCGACCCTCGCCCTTCTGGCCGGCGACCGTCCCATGGCCGAGGCGCGCGCACAGCAGGTTCTCGACAAGCTGGAGGCCGGGGATACCGGACCTGAAACGCCCTACTATCTGGGCGCGACCCGTGCGGAGGCGCTGCTCTTGCTGGGCCGGGCGGCTGAGGCGCAGGCCGCTCTGGAGGCCGCGTGCCGATTGGCGCCCGAGGCCTGGGAGGACCACGCCTCGACCCTTCGCCAGTTCTCCCTGATCCTGGAGACGCGGGGCGAGGACGCCGGTTGGCTCGAACCGCTGCAACCACCCCGCAGCCTGCATTTCGCGGGACACATGGGCGTTGTGGACACCGCGGACCTGCGCGAACGCATCGACGCCCTTCTGGCCGTAGAGCGCATCGGCTTCGCCTGGGGCGCGCTCGCCGGCGGGGCCGACCTCATCGTGGCCGAGGCCGTGCTGGCCCGGGGGGGCGAACTCCATCTGGTGCTGCCCGCGTCTGCGGCGGTGTTCCGGGCCGATTCCGCCGCGCCCCTGGGCGGTGACTGGGCGACGCGGTTCGACGCGGTTCTGGAACAGGCGACGTCGGTCTGGGTGGTGGAGCCCGGGCGCCAGGCGACGACCATGCTCCACATCCGCCTCGCCGCCGAGATCGCCATGGGTCGGGCGGTGATGAAGGCGGCTTCCCTGGCCAGTGAAGCGGTCCAGTTGCTGCTGACGGATCCGCAAGGCGCGGCCAGCGCCACGGACCTGATCGGCGCGCACTGGCGTCGGGGCGGACGCCGACAGGTCCGGCTGGATCAGCCTCGGCCGTCCGGCGCAGGGCGGCGGGGCCGATCGCTCCCCGAGAAGCCGGGCGCGGGAGTCCTTGCGGCCATGCTGGCGGTCACGCTCGATGGCGAGGACGGCGGCGGCGATGATCCCGCCTCGCTGGGGCGTATCGCAGCGGTGCTGGCCGGCGCCGCCCGACCGCTGACGACGCCGGTGTTCGCCGGGGGCGCCCTTCATATCGCCTTCGCGGATCCGGCCGAGGCGGCGCGCGCCGCAGGCTTGATCAACGGCGGCCTCGGGCCTGACGGCCCCCGCATCGCCGGCCATTATGGCGTCGTGCAATTGGCGGACAGTCCGTTCGGCGGCCCCTCCGTGCTTGTGGGCCCGACGACCGGTGTCGCGTCCGACCTGCTGGCGTCGACCCCCGCGGGCGCGATCCACGTGACCGGGAGCTTCGCGGCCGCGCTGCATGGCTGGACCCACCTCGCCGGCGGCGAGTGCCCTCACATCGGCGAACTGTCGAGGGCCGGAGAGGTGATCTCCCTGTACGCCCTGACGAGGGCCGGCCCCTGGACCGAAATCGGTTCGGACTGAGCGAGGGACTAGACCACCATCTCTTCGAGCCGCTGGGCGGCGACGATGACCAGGGCATCGTCCTCGCGCCGCAAGATCCCGCGCCGCTCCAGGGCGTTGACGGCGCGCGAGACCGTTTCCCGGGTGCTCTGGACCCGGACCGCCAGCGCGGCGTGCACCGGGGCGGGCCGGATCGTCACGCCGTCGCCCAGCCGCGCCAGGCGCAGAAGTTCGGCATACACCCGCCCGGGGGCCGACAGGGTCGTGCGGTCGACCATTCTCATGCTGGTCGCGCGCAGTTGCTGGAGCAGCGAACGGACCAGCAGCAGGCCGAGCGATCCATGGCGATCCACCAGCAGCACGAAGTCGGCGGCCGGCACACAGGCGGCGCTGGTCGGTTCGGCGGCCATCACCTCCGCCTCGATCGGCCAGGCGTCGACCGCCGCGATGGCGCCGAACAGATCACCGGCCAGGTATTCGTGGACCAGGACCATCTGGCCGTCGAGGGCGTACACCAGCGCCTGGGCCCGTCCCGCCATGACGAGCCAGGCGTGGCTCGTCCGGTCGCCGTAACGCAGGATCAAGGCCTGCGCCGGATAGCGCCGCTCGGTCGCATGGGCGGCGATGTCCCGCGCCACATCCGGCGCGCATCCCAGGGCGGCGCGGATGGACTCCTGAAGTTCGGTCGCCTCATCGGTCATGGGCGCTCCCCGGGACATTTGCGGTTCCGCCGCCTACAGCCAGAAGTTCGAAAAGTCCTCGTGATTTCCGTACAGGACGATGCGCATGTCGGCGAGACCGTCCCCGTTGACGTCGGCGGCCAGCACGGTGAAGCCTGCGCCGGCGTTGTAGGTCAGGGTGATCTGGCCGGCCTGGCCGGTGAAGGAATCCACCAGTGCGAACGCCTGGTCGCCTTCGGTGTTGATGTCGGCGTCGATGCCGGACAGATCGATGATGTCCTCGTCGGAGAGATCCATGATCCGGTCATAGTCGGCATAGGAACTGTCGGAGACGTTCGTATAGACGAACCGGTCCGAACCGGCCCCGCCGGTCAGATAGTCCCGGCGCGCGCCACCGTTCAGCACATCATTTCCCGCCCCGCCGTCGATGGTGTCGACGCCGCCGCCGCCGATGATGATGTTGGCGCCGCTGTTGCCGGTGAGGACATTGTGGCCGGTGTTGCCGATCAGGTTGATATTGCGGTCGCCCAGAAGGGTGCCATCCTCCAGCGATTGGCCGTTCATGTTGAATGTGACGGTCGAATAGACGTGGTCATGACCTTCGCCGCCGCGCTCGATGACCTGATCCCGGACGTGATCCACATAGTAGATGTCGTCTCCTGCGCCGCCGGCCATGGTGTCGATGCCGGCGCCGCCGTCGATGATGTTGTTGCCGCTGTTGCCGATGAGGACGTTGTGACCCGCGTTGCCGATCAGATTGGCGTTGCGGGAGCCGAGGAGTGTGGCGGCCTCGATGGATTGTCCGTTCAGGTCGAAGCTGACGGTGGAATAGACAAGGTCGTAACCCTCGCCGCCGCGCTCGATGACCACGTCCCGGACATGGTCCACATAGTAGATGTCGTCGCCCGCGCCGCCGGCCATGGTGTCGATGCCGCCGCCGCCGTCGATGATGTTGTTGCCGCTGTTGCCGGTGAGGACGTTGTGACCCGCGTTGCCGATCAGATTGATGTTGCGGTCGCCCAGAAGCGTGGCGTCCTCGATGGACTGTCCGTTCAGGTTGAAGCTGACGGTTGAGTAGACCAGGTCGCGCCCCTCGCCGCCGCGCTCGATGACCACGTCATGGATGCTGTCGACATAGTAGGTGTCATCGCCGGCCCCGCCCATCATGATGTCGTCGCCCAGGCCGCCGATCAGGATGTCGTTTCCGGTTCCGCCATCCAGAACGTCGTTTCCAATATCGCCGATGAGGGTGTCATTTCCGCCGCCGCCCTCAAGGCGCGAGCCGCGCAACTCGTCAGAAACAATGGGGGCGTCGGAAAGGGAAATTTGAAGCGTGTACTTTGTCCCGACGATCAATCCCAACGGGTAGTTGGTGTTTACAACGACGTAATACACCCCCGGTTGAGCAAAGGTGTGCTCTATGAAAGGATCCAGCGGCGCCAGGCTCCCCGGATCGAGCGGCCAGTCGTCGTTGTACCTGACGAGATTACCCTCCGCGTCATAGATCGTGAGGTTCAGGTTAACTCCTCCGAACACACGATCGATGTCGAACACACCCACCGCGCCGGCTTCGGTGACAACAAATCTGAAGTACTCCGGATTTCCGCTCGTTTCCGCCGAGATCGACACATGTGGAGTCGTGGTCGAGTTCTCGATATCCGGGTTCTCCACAATCCCGAACAGGTTGGAGACATCGACTGCGGCGCTGAAGGAGTTGTTCCGCAGGGCTTCCGGCTTGAACAGCACGGCGGCATTTTCGGCAAAATAGCCCTTGCCTCGCAGGACGTCGTCGAACTCGCTGCCCCGCAGACCTTCGATCGAGACCAGGGTGTCACGACCGCCGCCGCCCGTGTCCTGGGCGACCGAAAGCCTCAGGTCGACGGTCACCCCCGAGAGGCTGTTCTCGTAACTTGCAATATCCAGGTGAGAGCCGCCGTGGAGAAGGTCGTCATCCGAGCCGCTGACCAGGGTGTCGTTTCCGTTGCCCCCGTACAGGAAGTTGACGCCGCCGCCGCCGTCGAGGCGGTCATTTCCATCACCGCCGTAAAACGTTTCCGAGCCCGCGCCGCCAAGAAGGATGTCCTCACCCGCCCCGCCGTGGACCGGTCCCGAGACTTCACCCAGGCGGCCATCGTAGAGGTCTTCCCCGCCTCCCAGGTACACGAGGCCGTTGATGACCCCTTCGTTGATCAGGGTGTCGGTCGACGCACCCTCAAGAACGACGGCTCCATTCATCTGGCCCCGATTGAGAATTTCCAGGACCGCCCGATCGCTTATGGCCCCGCTTCTGACGGCATAGTCACCCGTGATCTCGCCGTCGTTGACGATGGACGTGAGACCGGTGATGGGGGCTATACTAATGGCGGTTGCGTCCGCAGCGCGGCCCAGTTTCTCTGCCCTGATCAACCCCGAATTATATACGGTGCTGTTTCCGTAGTTGAGCGCCACAGCAACACTGGTGTGGGAACCCGAGACAAGGATGTCTCCCGTATTGTGAATGGTCGATTCCATCGCCGTGTCGATCCCGATGGTCAGGTCGCCCTGAACGTCGATCAAGCCATGATTCACAATGTCGCCGTTGAGGCTTCTGAAGCCCCTTGCGTCGCCCGCGGCCCTGACAATGAACTCGCCCAGATTCTCGAAGCGGAACGAATGGTAGGTCGTGCCGCTAATTCCGACAGCTCCCCCGTCCCGGGCTTCGATGCGCATCGAACCGGCATTATGGACCACCGTGCCTTCAGACGACGCGGGCATCGGCCTGAATACGATCAGGAAGGATGTCGTTTGATTGCTGGTGACGAAATCCAGGGTCCCGAAGTTCGTGAGCGACGGGAAGGGGCCTGACGCCGTCGGGGGCGGAAAGGGGCCAGGCCCCGTATTCACCTGGAGCGGGGGTTCCAGCCAGATGGCGATATGGGGATCGTCATCCGTGTCGCTCGTATAGCGCAGGACTTCGTCTGCCTCGATCACCATCGAGGTGTTGGTCTCATGCCAATACATCGCTTAACCCATCCCCCTCAGCAAGGTGCCGACCCGCCCCAGAAGAGCCCTCAACGGCCCTCCACCTCACCGATGAAAGCCACGCTATTCACGTCAGACGGGTAGGGGAAGGCGAAAATCGAGCCCCGGACCATGGACTGCTTATTCTCACGCAGGCCGTTGCTCCCGGGGCGCAGACGATCAGCGCAGTCGATTGCCTTCGGCGTCCCAGACCTCCACCTCGCCCAGACCCAGGGCGCGCACGCCGGCCTCGATCCGGGTCAGGTCGCCCACGATCACCCAGGTCATGGCGTCCGGGTGCAGCATGGAGGCGGCCGCACCCACTATCTCGGGCGTCAGGGCGGCGTAGCGGTCGGGCAGCGTCGTGATCCATTCGTAGGGATGCTCGAACCGCGTGACGTAGCTGAGGTAGCCGACCATCGCATTGTTGGTCTCGAAACGGTCCGACAGGGTCAGCACCTGGCCGCGACGGTACAGATCGAGCTCTTCACCACTCGGGGGCCGCACCCCGCCGATCTCGTTAAGCTCGCGGGCGATCTCGGACAGGGCGTCGGCGGTGCGGTCAGTCTGCACGCTGGTGGAGACCGAGAACACCTGCGGGCCCAAGGCGTCGCTGACATTGCTGCCGGCGCCGTAGGTCCAGCCCTTCTCCTCGCGCAGGTTCATGTTGAGCCGGGACGTGAAGCCGCCGCCCAGAATGCCGTTCAGAACATCCAGATCGAAATTGCGCGGATCCAGCCCGTTCGGCGTCACGTGACCGACCCGGATCACCGACTGGACCGAACCGGGCCGGTCCACCAGCACGACACGCGGCGCCGTCTGATCGGCGACCCCGGCGATGGTGGTCTCGCCCCGCGGCGCGGCAGGCGCCGTCCAGTCGCCGAAGCTGGCCTCCAGCGTGGCCATCAGCACGTCGAATTCGGCGTCGCCCGCAGCGAAGATCACCGCATTGTCTGGCCGGATGAAGCGCTGGTGGAAGGCGGTCAGGTCCTCGCGGCGGTAGGACCGGATCACATCCGCCCGGCCCGCCAGCGGCGCGCCATAGGCGTGGTCGGCGCCGAACATCAGATAGGTGAACACCCGGCCCGCGATGCTGGTCGGGTCGGACAGCGCCTGCTGCACGCCGGACACCGCCATGCCGCGCTCACGCTCCAGATCGGCGTCGCGGAAGGCGGGATCGCGGATGTAGTCCGACCACAGGTCGACGGTGTCGTCCAGCGCGCGGGTCAGGGCCGACACCGAGAAGCTCGTGGTGTCTGAGTCAGCCCAGGCGTACATGCGCGCGCCCAGCATCTCCTGGGCCTGGGTGAATTCCTGACCGGTCAGGGTGGTCGTGCCGTCATCCATCAGGCCGACGGTGAAGCCCTGCAGACCGGGCTTCAGGCCCTGGTCGGCGGCGCCGCCCGCGTCGAAGGCCATGACCATGTCCACCGTCGGCGTGCCGTCGCGCCGGGCGTGGAGGACGCGGATTCCGTTGGACAGGCGCCCCTCCCGCACGGGCGGCAGCACCAGTTCGGATTCCGGGCCCATGGGCGGAAGCCCGCTGCGGTCCGCGCCGTCCGGCCCCGCCGCGTACCGGGTCTGCGGCACGACGGTAAGCCGGTAGTTGGGACGGCCCAGCCACTGATTCACGGCGACCAGCACATCCTCGGCCTGAACCGCGTCGAACGCCGCCTGATCAAGCTCGAACTGGCCGGGATTGCCCTCCCCGATCGTGCCGCCCGCCAGCATCATGGCGCGCAGATAGAGGGATTCCAGCATGCGGACCGTGTCGCCATAGGTGGTGATCTTGATCCGCTCCAGCTCCTCGGCCGTGGGGCCCTCCGCGAGGAACTCGTCCAGCACCGCCTGCAGCGCCGCTTCGGCCTCGGCCTGATCGACGCCGGGCTGCAGCCGGATCTCGATGTTGAACAGACCCGAGATGGCCGCGCCCTCGTAGTTGGCCGAGACGCTGTTGGCCAGCTGCCGGTCGATCACCAGCGCCTGGTTCAGGCGGGACAGACGCCCACGGCCCAGAACCGACGAGGCCATGCGCAGGGCTTGCCGGTCCTCGGCGTCGTTGCCGGGCACGGGCCAGCTCCACGAGATCGCCGTCTGCGGCACATTGTCGGCCACCACCTCGGTCCTGACCCGCTCCAGCAGGGGCGTCCATTCGGTCATGCGCCCGATGGGCGGCCCTGGCGGCACGCTGCCGAAATAGCGGGTCATCAGCTCGCGCGCCTGCTCGACCGTCACGTCGCCGGCGAGCGCCACCACGGCGTTGGACGCGCCATAGTACTGGTGGAACCACCCATGCACGTCCTCCAGAGAGGCCGCGTCCAGATCCTCCATCGAGCCGATGATGGGGTGGTGATAGGGGTGGTCGGACGGAAAGATCGCCTCGGCCCGCAACTCCGGCATCATCGAATAGGGCTGGTTGTCGCGGGTGCGCTTCTCGTTCTGCACGACGCCGCGCTGCTCATCGAGCTTCTCCTGGGTCACGGCGCCGAGCAGATAGCCCATGCGGTCGGACTCCAGCCACAGCACCCGCTCCAGCCCGCCGGTGGGCACCACCGCATAGTAGTAGGTCTGGTCCAGCGTCGTGGCGCCGTTGACCGCCGAGGCGCCGATTTCCTGCAGCGGCGGCATGTATTCGTCGTCGTGATTTTCCGACCCGTTGAACATCAGATGCTCGAACAGGTGGGCGAAGCCGGTCTGGCCGGCCGGCTCGTTCATGGAGCCCACGTGATACCAGACGGTCACCGCCACCTTGGGCGCCGAGTGATCCTCGTGCACCACGACCCGCAGGCCGTTGGGCAGGGTGAACTGCTCGTAGGGCAGCAGCGCCTGTTCGTCGGACGGGTTTGCGGCGGCGGGCGAACTGAGCATCGCCGCGGCCGATGCGAACAGCACCAGCATCATCGTCTTCATGGGGTTTCCTGACGTGGAGAAGAGAGCGGCCGGCGCGTCACGGGACGCACCGGCCTTTGGGCGTGACGATCAGAACGTGGCCGACAGACCGATGCGCAGGCTGCGGCCGCCCAGATAGGTGGCGCGGGTGAAGAAGGTCGGCGCGCCCTGTTCGCCGCCGAAGGTCTGTTCGAGGTTCGGATCCGATGTGCCGTTGAGCAGATCGTTGGCCTCCACATAGACGCGGAAGCTGCCGTAGCTGGGGCGCAGATAGTATTCCGCGCGGAAGTCCAGCGTCTCCGTGCCTTCGGTGTAGACGCTCAGCCCGCGCGGCTGGAACAGCGACAGCCCCCGCGACTGGTAGCCGTAGGCCAGCGTCGCATCGATGTCGTACTTGTTGTAGGTCAGCGCCGCCGTGCCCGAGTGGGCGGGCTGCTGCACGAACGGCAGGTCTGTGAAGGTGAAGACGTTGTCGGGGGGCGTTCCATAGCTCCAGTTGTAGCGGTCGGCGCGCGAACTGTCGGTCCAGGTGTGGTTCAGGAACACGCCGAAGCCGCCCCAGATGCCGGGCAGGAAGTCGAACCGCCGCTCGGCCTGGAACTCGATGCCCCACAGCTCGGCCACCTCGTCACTGTTCACCGGGCTGCCGCCGGTGATGAAGACCGAGGACGGATTGTTCGGATCGAAATAGGGCGCCCCGTTGAAATAGGGGTGATCCGGCAGGGTCACCGCCGCCAGGGTCGCCGGCCCGTTGGTGATGTTGGTCTGCAGCAGATTGTCGATGCGCTTGTAGAAGGCGCTGATCTTGAAGATGCCGATGCCGGAATAGTACTCGGCGCTCAGGTCGAAATTGTCCGTGGTCGCCGGCTGCAGGTTGGGATTGCCGCTGTTGATCTGCAGGATCGGCTTGACGCCTTCAGGCCCCGGAATGGGGAAGTTGATGAAGGCGATGCGCGTCTCGCTGGACAGCTGGCTGATCGCGGGCCGGGCGACCGACAGGAAGTAGCCGCCCCGGAAGATCAGATCGTCGCTGGCGCGGTAGTTGAACAGAACCCGCGGCAGGAAATCCTCCGACACGGCCTCCTCGGTGACCAGCCGCGTGAACTCGTTCTGGAAGATGAAGTCCACCCCCATGCCCCCGCCGTTCTCGGGCAGGATCGGGCCGGTGTAGACCGGGAAGTTGAGATTGGTCGCCTCAAGCCGGGTGTGGTTGAAGCGCACCCCGCCGATGATCTCGAGCTTGCCGATGTCGATCCGCCCCTGGAGGTAGGCGGCGAAATTGGTCTCCTCGGTGTTCTCGTTGCCCTGGTCGGGGTGGGGCGCGATCGGCGTGAGCGTGAGGCCCGACGGACCCCCGGCCAGGGCGCCCAGACCATCGACGAAACCGCGCAGGGCGCCTTCGCTGAGGGTGGAGAATCCGGGCTCGGACAGTCCGATGCGCGTCAGGTCCGACGGGATGAATTCGAGGCCCAGCGCCGAGACCGGGACGTTGCCGCCGATCTGGCTGCGGGTCAGATTGCTCTGGAACTCGGCGCGCTCATAAAAGCCGCCCAACTCCACATAGTTCAGCCAGCCGCCGCCCGAGGTCCAGCGCGCGCTGCCGCTGGCTGTGTACCGGTCATTGCTGCCCTCGGAATTGTCGAGCTGGCCGCTGGCGTTCTCGATGACGAAGGCGGACGGGTCATTGACCAGGGCCCAGCCCTGGCTGCTCAGCAGGGGCAGGGGAATGCCGCTGCCGCTGCGCGGCCCGAAGCCGGTGTGGATCACCCCGGTCTCCGGATCGACCGCTTCCGGCAGGAACAGATCCGCGCTGGCGTCGGTGTCGGGCATGCGCAGCTGCAGGCCGAAGCTGGCCGGGTGACGTTCCGTGCCGTGGGCATAGCCGGCCAGATAGTTGAACTCGAACGCGCCGAGGGTGGTCCGGCCGTTCAGGCTGAAGGTGTCGGTGATCTTCCGGACGTCGCGGTCATAGCTGTAGTTCTGCGAGCGTGAGATGCCCTCGTTGCCCGGGCTCAGGTCCAGCACCAGCTGGGCGTTCGTCTCGCCCGGCAGGACGACGTATTCGGCGCCGGTCGAGAAAGTGTCCGACAGCGAGAAGAAGTCGGTCCGCGTCTCCGCGTGCTGATAGTCGAACTTCAGATTGGTGTGGCTGGCGATCCGCCATTCGGCCGAGAGCGTCCCGGCCAGGGTTTCTGTCTCGTCGTGAAAGAAGCTGGTGACCAGCCCGCCCGGATACGCCTGATCCTCGCCTGACACGAACGGAAAGGTCTGAAGCGGATCGACGGCTTCGAGATTGGTGATCGGATTTCCGACGACGTCGAGCGGCAGGTAGCGGCCGAAGTTCAGCCGTCCGCCGTTGCTGCCCGCGTCATAGGCGATCGAGCGGGTGCTCTGGCTGCGGTACTGGACCGAAGCGCTGAGGCCGAAATTGTCGCCGAACGTGCCGGCCACCGTGCCGGAGACGAGAAAGTCGTCGCCGAAATCGTCGGGCGTGCGGTCGCCCTCCACCAGAAAGTTCGCATAGCGACGCGGACGATCCAGCGGCGACATGGTCTCGATCTCGATCAATCCGCCGGTGCCGGCGCTGTCATGGCTGGGCAGCAGGGACTTGTTGATGGTGATCCGGCTCACCGAGTCGGCCAGCAGGTTCGACAGGTCGGCCGACCGGCCCACGCCGTTGCCGACCGGCAGATTCAGGCCGTTCAGCTGGATCGCATTCATGTCGGGCTCCAGCCCGCGCACGATCACATTGGTGCCGTCCCCGGTCACCGAGTTGCGCTGAAACGAAATCCCCGGCGCGCGGCGCAGCGCCTCGGAAAAGGTGGTCCCGGTGAAATTGCCCAGCTCGTCCGCCGAGATCACATCGGCGCTGTTCTCGGCCGTGCGCTGAAGATTGAGAGCGTTGGCGCGGGCGCTGCGCGAGCCGAAAATGACCACGTCCTCGACCGTGGTGGCGTAGGCCTGGCCCAGGGTGAAGGCCTGCTGGTGCGACCCTCCGGCCGGGACGGTCACCGTCTCGACGAGAGGCTCATAGCCCAGAAAGGAGATTTCGACCGTGTAGTCGCCGGCCGGAAGCGAGGGAAAACGAAAGCTGCCGTATTGATCGACGCTGGTGGTCTGGCCCGTCTCGGCGATGCGCACCAGGGCGCCGTCCGGACTACGGGCGCCTTCGGCGATGGAGACCTGGCCGACCAGCGCGCCCTGACCCTGCCGGGCGGCCTGTCCGGCTACAGGCGCGCTGACGACGAACGATCCGCCGTCGGTGACGCCCAGCCTCAGGCCTGATCCACGCAGCATCGCGCGATAGGCGCCTTCGGCGGAATAGCTGCCTCGCAGGGCGGGTGCGGTCTTGCCGCTGACCTGGTCGCCGGAGAACACGACATTGGTGTTGGTCTGGGCGGCCACGGCGCGCAGCGACGCCTCGAGCGGCTGCGCGGGCAGATCAAAAGCGTAGAGCGCCTGCGCCTGCGCCTGGGCTGACAGTACGAGCGTGCTGGCGCTGACGGCCAGGGCGGCGAGATTACGTGAAAACATATGTCCCCCTTGGGGAGCGCGATGCATGGCTCCCACTAGGTAGACGACGTTTCGCCGCAAACCCGACACGGTTGCGACACAAAAAAATCACCGCCCCTTCATCAGCGCTCAAGGTGCAGGGTGTCGCCCTCCCGTTCGACGTTGAGGCCGTGCAGATCCGCGACGGCCTGGGCGAAGTCGGGTGCATTGGTCGTGAACACGCCCGATATGGGCAAGGCCGCCACGCGCGGATCCTCGATCACCACCTGCGGCCCGCCGTAGCGGTTTAGCTCGGTGACCGCCTCGCCCAGAGGCGTGTCGCGGAATATGGTCTGGCCTCGCCGCCACGCGGTCGCCGCCTCCACCGAAGCGGGCTCGATCCGGGTGGGCCCGGCTTCCGGTTCGGTCAGCCGTTCGCCCGGCTGCAGCAGCATCGGGGCCTCCGGCGCATCGCTCGTTCCCGCGCCCTCACGGGTGACCGCCACCTCGCCCTTGATCAGGGTGACCACCACCTCGGTCCGTGTCCGCCGCACGGTGAAGACCGTGCCCAGCGCCTCGACCCGGGTGTCCCCGGCGATCACGACGAAGGGACGGTCGGCATCGTGGGCGACCTCGAACATGGCCTCCCCCCGGTCCAGGGTGATGTGGCGGCGGTCCGCGTTGAACTTCACATCGACCCGGGTGTCCGTGTTGAGCGCGATGCGGCTTCCGTCATCCAGGGTGGCCACCTGCTGCTCGCCGGGCCGGGTCACATAGTCGCCGACGGTGGCCAGAGACCACCACAGCACGCCGAAGCCGAGCACCAGCGATGCGGCCATGGCCAGCGCCGGACGCAGCCACGGCCGTCTCTCGGGCGCGGGGCGCAGGCGCGCTTCGTCCGCACTGCTGCGGGCGGCCCGAGGCAGGATGGCCCAGATCTCACTGGCCCGCTCGAACGCCGCCGCATGGGCGGGATCCTCGGCCAGCCAGGCGTCCAGGGCGTCCCGCGCGGCGGCGTCATGGTCGCCGTGCAGCCGCGCCAGCCACGCGGCGGCCTCGGCATCGATGTTGGGGGAAGACAAGCTGCGGCTCACGACGAAGTCCTCCCCTTCATCAGTTGCAACGTCGCGCGGGCCACCGTCTTCTCCACGGCGGCCACCGTCATCGCCTCCGATGCGGCGATCTCGGCGTAGCTCATGTTCTCGAGCCGGCGCTTCAGCAGGATCCGGCGCGTGCGTTCCGGCAGTTGCGCCAGATCCGCCGCCACCTGCTGCAGCCGCGCCCGCGCTTCCAGGATCCGGGCGGGATCCGGCGCTGTGTCGGCGATTTCATGCAGTTCGGCGCCGTCGGCCATGGGCATGCGGCCGCGATGGCGCTGACGGTCGATCGACAGGTTCACCGCCGCCCGGACCAGCAGCGCCTCCTGGCTACGGACCGCATGGTCACGCTGATACTGCTCCACTTTCAGAAACGCCTCGTGCACCAGGTCATCCGCATCGTGATCGGCGATACCCTGCCGTATGACGGCCCGCCGTGCCTTGCCGAGAATGTCCGCGAGCGTCGCCATGGGTACCTGCCTCACTCACTCAGACGTTCGAGGGCGGGAAATCCGACATGCAAAGCGCAACTTCAACGAGATTCAACGATCGTCTTCCAGCGACCGGGGCTCGGCGTGCGCCACCCGCACCATGCCCGGCGTCGGCACGCGATCCGCCGGACCGGCCGCCGCCCCGCACCGACGATCGACCCGCGCCTCGCAAAGCCCGCTGGCGGTCCAGTAGTACTGGGTGCGTGGAAAGCCGTCATCCCCGGAGATGACCCGGGCCAGGGTCGCCGGCCCGCCGTCCGCGCCCGTACAGGCGCTGCGCCCCGCCGCCGCCGCCCGGCCATCGACCGCGCACCAGGCATGGGCGCCCCGCGCCTCGACCGCCGTCTCCAGGAACACCGCCGTCAGCATGGCCGCCGGAACCACCAGCACCAGCCCGGCCAGCACCGCCTTCCACCGCCCTCTCGAGGCGCCCCAGGCGAACAGCGCCAACCCGGTCACGATCACCGCCGCGAGCACGCCGAACGCCCACAGCACGTCAGCCGACGGCGCACGCGTCCACACCGCCCACTCGGCGTCGTTCAGTTTCAGCCATCCCTGAAGCACGTCGCCCCCTCCCGACCGGAGGCGATAGCACGGTTATCCGGTCAGACCCGTGACCGGGGGGTCACAGCCCCTTCACGATCCCTTCCACCATCTTCTTGGCGTCGGCGAACAGCATCATGGTGTTGTCGCGGAAGAACAGCTCGTTCTCCACGCCTGCGTAGCCCGCCGACATGCCGCGCTTGACGAACAGCACCGTGCCGGCCTTCTCCACGTCCAGGATGGGCATGCCGAAGATGGGGGACTGGGGATCGGTCTTGGCGGCCGGGTTGGTGACGTCGTTGGCGCCGATGACGAAGGCCACGTCGGCGCTGCTGAATTCGCTGTTGATGTCCTCCAGTTCGAACACCTCGTCATAGGGCACGTTGGCCTCGGCCAGCAGCACGTTCATGTGCCCCGGCATCCGTCCGGCCACGGGGTGAATGGCGTATTTCACCTCCACGCCCTCCTCCTTCAGCTTGTCGGCCATCTCGCGCAGGGCGTGCTGGGCCTGGGCCACGGCCATGCCGTAGCCGGGCACGATGATGACCTTGGAGGCGTTCTTCATGATGAAGGCGGCGTCGTCGGCCGAGCCCTGCTTGACCGGCCGGGTCTCCACGTGGCCGGCGCCCGCCGCCGCCGCGTCGCCGCCGAAGCCGCCCAGAATGACGCTGATGAAGCTGCGGTTCATGCCCTTGCACATGATGTAGCTGAGGATCGCACCGGACGAGCCCACCAGGGCGCCGGTGATGATCAGGGCGATGTTCTCCAGCGTGAAGCCCAGCGCCGCCGCCGCCCATCCGGAGTAGCTGTTCAGCATGGACACCACCACCGGCATGTCCGCCCCGCCGATGGGGATGATCAGGGTGGCGCCCAGGATCAGGGCGATCACGAACACGCCCCAGAAGGCCCAGACCGCCGTGCCGCCCGTGGCGATCAGGATGCCGATCAGCACCACCAGCCCGGCCGCCAGACCGATGTTGATCATGTGCCGCGCCGGCAGCAGGATCGGCGTGCCGCTCATGTTGCCGTTGAGCTTGGCGAAGGCGATCACCGAGCCGGTGAAGGTGATGGCGCCGATAGCGAGGCCCAGGCCCAGCTCGATGATCGACAGGGTCTTGATGCCCCCCGCCCCGTCGTCGATGCCGAAGGCCACGGGCGCATAGACCGCCCCCACCGCCACCAGACACGCCGCCATGCCCACCAGGCTGTGGAACGCGGCCACCAGCTGCGGCATGGAGGTCATGGGCACCCGCCGGGCGATCACCGCCCCCAGCCCGCCGCCGACGACGACGCCGCCCGCGATCAGCGCCAGCGTCAGGCCGTCCAGCGCCTGGGTCCCCCACAGGGTCAGCAGGGTCACGCCGATGGCCAGCCCCATGCCCACCATGCCGAAGGTGTTGCCCCGCCGGCTGGTCTCCGGGCTGGACAGCCCGCGCAGGGACAGGATGAACAGGACGCCGGCCGCCAGATAGGCCAGGGCTGCGATGGATGCGTTCATGACGGCGTCCCCCTCATTCGTCTCAGTAGATTTCCACCCGCGCCGGTTCGGCGGGGTCGTTGGTTCCGGCGGCGGTGGGCGTTCCGTCCTTGACCAGGGCGAAGCCAACCGGCCCCTCGCCGCCCGTCTTGGTCAGGGCGCACCAGGCGCGGTAGGTCGGCAGACGCCCGGCGGCGCGGCCCTGGCCCTCCAGGTCGAAGCGGTTGACCGTGCCGGTCCCGGCCATCTGGTGGGGCGGAAATCCACAGTTCAGCCTCCAGCTGGCGCCGCCCGGCGCCGCCACGGCGAAGTGCGCGCCTTGATAGGCCTCGCCGGTCTGGCGCGTGGCCTGGGCCTGGGCGACCCCGGCGACGGCGAGCACCGCAACGATCAACGCAACTCTCATCGGTCCTCCGAACCTGTCATGCCGCCGGTCCGCTTCAGCCGCCACAGGGCGGCGGCGATGAACAGCGGCGCAATCACCACCAGAATCCAGTCGAACCAGGTCATGGCCCGGTCCTGGATCAGCACCCGCACGATGATGGACGAGAACACCAGCACCATGCCGGCGTCGTGAAACCGCATCTTGGCGATGGGGTTCTTCTCGCCCACCCAGCCGTAGATCCACAGGCCGACGCCCAGGCCCGTGGCGACCCACGAGCCTGTCGCGGCCACCTGGGCCGCGTCGCCGGTCAAGCCTTCTTTTCCTTCTTCCGGTACATGGCCAGCATGCGCCGGGTGACCATGAAGCCGCCGAAGATGTTGACGCTGGCCAGGGTCACCGCCGCCACGCCCGCGCCCTTGGCGATCCAGCCGTTGACGCCGGACGCCTCCGACACGGCCGCCGCCGCGATCAGACCGCCGACGATGATGACCGAGGAAATGGCGTTGGTGACCGCCATCAGCGGCGTATGCAGCGCCGGCGTCACGCTCCAGACCACATAGTAGCCGACGAAGATCGCCAGCACGAAAATGGCCAGGCGGAAGACGGTGGGATCGACGTGTTCCATCTATCGGGTCCTCTGTTGATTATGCGGCGCGGCCGGGTCGTTGCGAACGTTCATCCCCGCGCCTCCAGCCGGGCGTCGATGCTGAGCAAGGCGCGCAGCAATCCGCCACCCAGAAGGGTGAAGATGATGATGCGTATCGCAACCCCGAGGTCGGCGGCGGTGACCGCCTGCTCGAGCATCCAGGTCAGCGCCAGCATGAGGATCGCGAGCGGCGTGCCGCCGGCGATCAGGATCATCGAAAAGACCGTCAACGCCCTGCGCAGCTTCTCGCTCATCATCGGTTCGCCTCCAGCCGTTCCAAGCGGTCGTCTATGCTGAGGAGCAGCTTGATCACACCGCCAGCCAGCAGACACACCACAAGGGCATAGAGCCCTGCACCGACGGAAACCAACCCGGTTCCCAAGCGGCCGCCCGTTCCCACGCTCACCAAAGCAAAAAGCGCCATGAGCGCCACCAGAGCCGGACCGGCGACAAGAAATATCGTCGAAACCACCCTCAAGAATCCCTTGAGCCAGCGGTTCACCCCTTCACCCCCTCATGCACCACGGCCCCGCCGTGGGTGACGACGGCGGCCTTGAGGATCTCGTCCTCCAGGTCCAGGGCCAGCGCCTCGTCCTTCACCAGCAGGCCGACGAAGGCCAGCAGGTTCTTGGCGTACAGGGCCGAGGCGTCCGCCGCGATGCGGCCGGGCAGGTTGGACCAGCCGACGATGCTGGCGCCGTTGGCGGTCTTCACCACCTCGCCCGGCTTCGAGCCTTCCACATTGCCGCCCGCCTCGACCGCCAGATCGACCAGCACCGAGCCGGGCTTCATGGAGGCCACATGGGCGGCCGAGATCAGACGGGGCGCCGGGCGGCCGGGGATCAGGGCGGTGGTGATCACCACGTCCTGTTTGGTGATGTGGGTGGCGGTCAGGGCGGCCTGCTTGGCCTGATACTCGGCCGACATCTGCTTGGCGTAGCCGCCCGCCGTCTCGGCGGCCTTGAACTCCTCGTCCTCCACCGCGACGAATTTGGCGCCCAGGCTCTCCACCTGCTCCTTGGCGGCGGGGCGCACGTCGGTGGCGCTGACCACCGCGCCCAGACGCCGCGCCGTGGCGATGGCCTGCAGCCCCGCCACGCCCGCGCCCATGACGAACACCTTTGCGGGAGCGACGGTGCCCGCCGCCGTCATCATCATGGGAAAGGCGCGGCCGTATGTGTGGGCCGCCTCGATCACCGCGCGGTAGCCCGCCAGATTGGCCTGGGACGACAGGGCGTCCATCACCTGGGCCCGGCTGATGCGGGGCACGAACTCCATGGCGAAGGCGGTGACGTTCGCCTTGGCCATGGCCTGGACGGTGTCCTTTTCGCGGTAGGCGTCCAGCAGGGCGACGACGATGGCGCCCGGCTTCAGGGCGCTGATCTCCTGCGCCGTGGGGCCGCGCACCTTCAGCAGGATGTCGGCCTTCGACAGCACCGCGCTGGAGTCCTTGGCGATCCTGGCGCCTGCGGCCTCATAGTCGGCGTCGGGAATGGACGAGCCCAGACCGGCGCCGGCCTCGACCAGCACCGAGGCGCCGAGCGCGGTCAGCTTCTTCACCGTATCGGGTGTTGCGGCGGTGCGCGGTTCGCCTTCACGGCGTTCGCGCGTCACGGCTATGGCGACGGCCAAGCGAATCCCCCTGCCTGTTGTTTCAGAGCAGTGGAACGTTAGGACGTTTCAGAAAGGCCCGTAAAGGCCGGGCCCGCCAGAATAACTGTTAGTGATCAGCAGGCTTGCTGCGCAGGAACCACCAGCCGGCGACGGCCAGCACCACCGCCGCGATCGCCGCGGGGAAGAAGCCGCCGTTGGGCATGAACCACACGGTGAACAGCAGCACCGCCACCGCAGTGGCCAGCGAGCCCCACTTGGTCAGGAAATTGAACAGATGCCAGGTGGCGATCTGCTCGGTGATTTCCTGCGAGCCCTTCAGATAGGCTTCGGCGTCGTGATCGGCTTCGTGGGTGTCGGCGGCCATGCGATGATCTTTCGAAGGCAAACGAGAATCTGACCGCCCTTATAGCGAGGGCGGCGCGCGGCTCAAGCGCGGTGTGTCGTCACGCCACCGCCTCGAACTCGTCGATCAGCCGCTCCAGCCGCTGGCAGCCTGTGGCCCAGAAGGCCGGGTCGCGCGGGTTCAGACCGAAGGGCTTCAGCGCCTCAACGTAGGTCTTCGTGCCGCCGCCGGCCAGAAGCTCGCGGTACAGGGGCGCAAAGCCGTCCGGGTCCTCGCGCCGCTTCTCCATCAGGGCGGCCACCAGCAGGTCTCCGAAGGCATAGGCGTACACATAGAAGGGCGAGTGCACGAAGTGGCTGACATAGGCCCACCAGTGCTCGTATCCATCGTTGAGCTTGACCGCCGGGCCCAGGCTCGCGCCCATCTCCTCCATCCAGATCTCGCCGATGCGGGCGACCGACACCTCGCCCTGCGCCCGCTCGTCATGGAAGCGGGTCTCGAAGCGGTGGAAGGCGATCTGACGCACCACGGTGTTCAGCCCGTCCTCGATGCGGCCGGCCAGCAGGCCGCGCTTTTCCTTTTCGGGGGCGGTCGCCAGCAGCCGATCGAACGTCAGGCCTTCGGCGAAGATGGACGCCGTCTCGGCCAGGGTCAGGGGCGTGTCGGCCAGCAGTGTGCCCTGATCCGCCGCCAGGGTCTGGTGAACCCCGTGGCCCAGTTCGTGGGCCAGGGTCAGCACGTCGCGCCGCTCGCCCATCCAGTTCATGAACACATAGGGGTGCCGGTCCGCCGTCACCGGGTGCGCATAGGCGCCGGACTGCTTGCCCGCCCGCGCCCGTCCGTCGATCCACGGATTGTCAAAGAACGACTTCGCCCGGTCGCCGAACTCGGCGCCCAGATCATTGAAGCTGTCCAGAACCATGGCCCGCCCCTGACCCCAGTCGAAGCCGCGCGGCGCGGTGGTCTCGATGGGGGCGTTGCGGTCCCACTGGTTCAGCTGCTTGAGGCCCATGGCCTTCGCCTTGAGCGCATAATAGCGGTGGGTCAGGCGCGGATAGGCCTCGGCCACCGCCGCCGCCATGGCGTCCACCGCCTCGCCGTCCACCTCGTTCATCAGGTGCTTCGATTGGGCCGGATAGGTGAATTTGCGCCAGCGATCCTCCAGCGCCTTTTCCTGGGCCACGGTGTTCAGCACCAGCGCCATGGTGGTGGCCCGTGACGCCAGGGCCGCGTCCAGCCCCTCGGCCGCCGCCTTGCGCCGGTCCGCCTTGGGGTCCGACAGGCGGTTCAGCGCCTCGGCCAGGGTCAGCTCGTCCTTGCCCGCCTTCACCCGCAGGGCCGCCAGGGTCTCGTCGAACAGGCGCGGCCACTGCATGGCGGCGGGCATGCGCTCGGCGATGAACCGCTCCAGCTCGGGCGACAGCTCATGGGGCTTGCTGGCCCGCACCCGGCGCAGCCACGGCCGCCAGCGCGCGGCGGCGTCATCCGCGTTCAGCGCCGCCTCGATCTCGACCTCCTCCAGCCGGTTGATCTCCAGCGTCAGCCACAGGGTCTCGGCGGCGATGGTGGTCACCTTCTGGCGGATGTCCGCCTCGAACCCCTGCGCGGCGCCGTCCTCCCGATTGGTGGACGCGGCCAGAAACGCATAGGCCCCCAGCGCCCCCAGATGGTTGGACGCCTGTTCATACAGGGTGATCGCCCGGTCCAGGCGCCCGCCCAGCGTCGCCGCGTCGCCCCGCGCCGCCTCCAACTGGCCTTCCAGCGCGTTCAGCTCGGCGGTCGCCTTGCGCCCCGCCTCCAGATCCGCCGCCACCCGGTCGTCGGTGGGCGAGGCGTAGAGGTCGGACAGATCCCAGAGGGGAGCTTCGGTCGGGGCCGCATCGGGCTTGAAGGGGGCGTTCATGGTCCCTGTTCTGGTGATCCGGAACGCCCGGCGCAATGGCGGTTCCGAAAACCGCCAGCCGGATCGCCCCCGTCGCGCTACGCCATCCGGGCTTCCACGGAGATGTCTCATGTTCAGGATCGTCGGCCTGCCCCTCGCGCCCTTCGCCCCCCTTTTCGCCCTGCCGGATCAGGCGTTGGCGGACCGGGGCGCCCGGCGCGTTCCCGTCACCCGCGTCGGCGTGGCCCCCTGCCGCGTCAGCCTCGCCGACGCCCGGCCCGGGCAGTCCGTCATCCTGCTGAACTACCCGCACCTGGACGACCCCGCCTCGCCCTTTCGCGCCTCGGGTCCCATCTATGTGTCCGAGAGCGCCCGGGACCATGCGCCGGACGTCGACCATGTGCCCGCCATGCTGGCCACGCGGCTCCTTTCGGCGCGCGTCTACGACGGTTCGAACATGATGATCGACGCTGATGTCATGGAGGGCGAAACCCTGGCCGGACGCCTCGCGAACTGGTTCGCCGACCCCGAGGTGCGCCATGTCCATCTCCACGCCGCGCGGCGTGGCTGCTATCTGGCCAGGGCCGAGCGCGACTGACCCTTCCCTCCTGTCCCCTTTTCAGGCCAGATGCGGCGGAAAGACGGGGAAACAGCATGACCATCTTCGGCGCCAACGAGATTGCGGATCGCGGGCCGGATGACCGGAGTCTGGGCTGGACCCGGCTGGTCATCGGCCTGATCCAGGGCGCGGCCCTGCTGGGCCTCTATCTCTCCCTTGAAAACCGGGCATGGCCCGCCACCGTCCCCGGCCTGTTCGCGCCGCTGGTGCTGATTTTCGCCTGGCTGCCCATCGTCCTGCTGGGCGCCGTCGGCCGGATGCGGCTTCGCACCCTCCTGATCTGGGGACTCGCCGCAGCGGCGCTTCTGGCGCTCATGGGCTGGTGGAGCGTGACCTGGGGCGTGCGGCCCGACGGACTGAACGAGCCCCTGGCCGCGCCCATCGTCTTCGCGGCCTCGGCGGCCATGCTTTTCATCGCCCACCATCTGATCCTGCCCGCCGACCGGGCGCGGCGCTGGCTCGCCCCCTATCCCGCCTATTTCGACACGGCGTGGAAGGCCGGGGTGCAGCTGGCCCTGTCGGTCGCCTTCACCGGCGCCTTCTGGGTTCTGCTTTTCCTCGGCGCCGGGCTGTTCAGCGTCATCGGCCTGAACTTCCTGCGCGACCTGCTGGGTCAGGAATGGTTCTCGATTCCCGTGACCACCCTGGCCTTTTCCGCCGCCGTGCATCTGACCGATGTGAAGGATGGGCTGATCCGGGGCGTGCGCACCGTGGCCCTGATGCTGCTGTCCTGGCTGATGCCGGTGATGACCCTGATCACCGCCGCCTTCATCCTGGCCCTGCCCTTCGCGGGCGTGGGCCGTCTGTGGGACGAGGGCTACGGCACGAGCCTGATGCTGTCGGCGGCGGCGGCCCTGATCATCCTCATCAACGCCGCCTATCAGGACGGCGAGCCCGACGGCGCGCCGCCGGTGGTGCTGCAGTGGGCCGCGCGGATCGCAGGCGTGCTGCTGGTTCCCCTGATCGGCCTGGCCCTGTGGGGCCTCGCCCTGCGCATCGGCCAGCACGGCCTGACGCCCGAGCGCATCATCGCCGCCGCCTGCGTCCTGGTGGGCGCGGTCCACGCCGTCGGCTACGCCTTCGCCGCCGTGAAGCCCGGCCCATGGATGCGCCCGCTGGAGCGCACCAACATCATCGGCGGGGTGGTCGCGGTCGTCGGCATCCTCGCCCTGTTCACCCCCCTCGCCGACCCCGCCCGCCTGTCCGTCGCCGACCAGATGCGGCGGCTCGAGACCGGCCGGGTGTCCGCCGAGGAATTCGACTACGCCTTCCTGCGCTTTGACGCAGGCCGGTCAGGCCGGGCAGCGCTGGACCGGCTTGCGGAATCCGACGATCCTGAGGTTGCGCGCCGGGCGGGTGAGACTCAGACTGTGGAAGACCGCTATCAGGTGTCGCCCACCGAGAGTCCGCGTCCCCAGAATATCCGCATCGAGGTCAACCCGGCGGGAACTACGTTGCCGCCCGCCTTCCTTGAGCAGGTCGCCGAGTACGACTGGTTCATTCAGCTGTGCACCGAAGACAACGTCTGCCAGGCCAGAATGAGGGATATGGATGGTGACGGAACAGATGAAATACTGATCGCCTATGCTTCGCATCGGTCTGGTGTGTCGCTGTTCAAGCTTGAGGGTGACGGCCAGTGGATGGAATGGGCCGACTATCGCGCCCCTGACGACACGGCTTGCAATGGTGAGGACATCGACCCGAGAAACGCGCTGCGGGAGGGGCGGCTGGAGACGGTCGACCCGCTATTCCCCGATCTTGTTGTCGACGGCGTGCGTATCAGGCCCCAAGGCGTTTTCCAGCCGTATTGCGGTGACGGACCTGATCGCGCGCCCGCGTTGCCTTAAACCCGATCTTCACCCCCTTCGGCCTAAAACCGTCCCGAAACGAGCCAGTCCCGATCAATGAGGACCGGCCGCACGGTTGATGATGAAGGGTGGCTCCCATGGCCAAGACGGTGCTGGTCGTCGATGACGACCCGACCCAGCGCAGGCTGGTGCAGGCGGTTCTCGACCGCGAAGGCTACAACGTCGTCCACGCCGAAAACGGCGGCGAGGCCATCGACCGCATGACAAAGGGCGGCGGCGCCGACGTGGTCCTGCTGGACATGGTCATGCCCGGCCTGTCGGGCATGGAGACCCTCGCCGAAATGCGCACCGCGGGCGTCCGCGCCCCGGTCATCATCCTGACCGCGTCCGGCGGCATCGACACCGTGGTCAAGGCCATGCAGGCCGGAGCCCAGGACTTCTTCGTCAAGCCCGCCAGCCCCGAACGCATCCTCATCTCCATCCGCAACGCCCTGCAGATGGGCGATCTGGTGGCCGAGGTGGGCCGCGTCCGCCGTCAGGTCTCGGGCCGGACCTCCTTCGACGACCTGGTGGGCGACAGCGCCCCCATGCGCATGGTCAAGTCGCTGGGCGCCCGCGCGGCCAAATCCAACATCCCGGTCCTGATCACCGGCGAGAGCGGCGTCGGCAAGGAAGTCATCGCCCGCGCCCTGCACGGCGCCTCGTCGCGCGCCGGCAAGCCCTTCGTGGCGGTGAACTGCGGCGCCCTGCCCGCGAACCTCGTCGAATCCATCCTGTTCGGCCACGAGAAGGGCGCCTTCACCGGCGCGGTCGACAAGACCCTGGGCAAGTTCCGCGAGGCGGACGGCGGCACCCTGTTCCTGGACGAGATCGGCGAGCTGCCGCTGGACATGCAGGTCAAGCTGCTGCGCGCCCTGCAGGAGAGCGAGATCGACCCGGTGGGCGCCAAGCGCCCGGTCAAGGTGGACGTGCGCATCGTCTCGGCCACCAACCGCGACCCGGAGGCCCAGGTGAAGGCCGGCGCCTTCCGCGAGGACCTGTTCTACCGCCTCAACGTCTTCCCCATCGAGGCCCCCGCCCTGCGCGCCCGGCGCGAGGACATCCCGGCCCTGATCGACCACTTCATCGCCCGCTTCAACGCCGAGGAAGGCAAGCGGGTGGCCGGCGCCGCGCCCGACACCCTGGCTTTGCTGACCGCCTTCGAATGGCCCGGCAACGTGCGCCAGCTGGAGAACGCGGTCTATCGCGCCATCGTTCTGGCTGACGGCCCGTGGCTGCAGCCCCACGACTTCCCCGCCATCTCAGGCGTGGCCGCGCCCATGCCCGAGGCTGAGGCCAGTCCCGACGCGCCCCGCGCCGAGCACGCCCTGTCCGACCTGGCCCTGCCCGACGCCCCGGTGCGCATCATCGACGACAAGGGCCACCTG
This sequence comes from Brevundimonas sp. BAL450, assembly GCF_015767455.1. Lineage (NCBI taxonomy): Bacteria > Pseudomonadati > Pseudomonadota > Alphaproteobacteria > Caulobacterales > Caulobacteraceae > Brevundimonas > Brevundimonas sp. BAL450. The sequence continues at coordinate 98,487 of NZ_JADWOW010000062.1, read as the reverse complement.
CGCACCCTGGAAGACATCGAGCGCGACCTGATCCAGCACGCCATCGAGGTCTATGCCGGCCACATGTCCGAGATCGCCCGGCGCCTCGGCATCGGCCGCTCCACCCTGTATCGCAAGGTGCGCGAACAGGGTCTGGAAGGCGTGCTCCGCGACGCGGGCTGAGCCCTCGATCGCCGATAACGGGCCGAAATTTCGCCGTTGCAATCATGCCGCGACGGAATCGCCGCAATTGACGCGTTAGACGGTCATTGAACCGGGGGGTCGGCAAGGTTCGCGGCCCAGACGAACTCCCCGGCCCTCCCCAACCGGATACGCATACATGTCTCTCTCGACCACCGCCCTGACCGGGCTGGCCGCGCTGCTCGTTCAATCCGCCGGCGTTCCGCAGGACGCCGGCCAGGACCCGATCCTCGAGGAGGACGGCGTCACGTCTGTCTCGGAGCTCATCATCGTCGCCCCGCGACGTCGCGGCGACGTGGACACCGACATCGCGCCCGAGCTGGAGCTGGACGCCGCCGACATCCAGGCCTACGGCGCCTCGGACATCTCCCAGCTGCTGGAATTCCTGGAGCCGGTCACCACCAGCTCGCGCGGCGGCTCGCCGGTGTTCCTGGTCAACGGCCGGCGCATCTCCGGCTTCCGCGAGATCCGGGGCCTGCCGTCCGAGGCCATCGAGCGGGTCCAGGTCCTGCCCGAGGAGGTGGCCCTGCAGTTCGGCTACCGCGCCGACCAGCGGGTGGTGAACTTCATCCTCAAGAATCCCTTCCGCTCGACCACCACCGAGGTGGAGTTCCGCGGCCCCACCGCCGGGGGCCGCTCGGGCTATGAGGTCGAGGCCGACATCCTGCGCATCGACGGCGACAACCGCTGGTCCATCGACATCGAGCACGAGCGGGACACCGCCCTGTACGAGACCGAGCGCGACATCGTCCGCGACCCCGGCACGACGCCCTACGACCTGATGGGCAACATCTCGGCGCCCATGTTCGGCGACGAGATCGACCCGGCCTTCTCGACCGCCGTGGGCGAGACCGCCATTGTAGCCCCCGTGCCCATGGGCGGAACCAGCCTGGCCGACTTCGCCGGCGCCTACGGCCCGCCGGGCCGGGGCGCCCTCAGCGACTGGCGCACCCTGCAGCCGGAAACCGAGCAGAACTCCATCTCCGCCACCCTCAAGCGCGGCCTGCCCGGCGACATCCAGGCGACCATCAGCGCCGGTCTGGAGGACGAGACCAGCGAGCGCTTCAACGGCCTGCCGGGCCTGGCCCTGACCGTGCCGTCGGGCGTGGGCGGCTCACCCTTCTCGCAGGATGTGACCCTCTACCGCTTCCTCGACACGCCCGAGGCCCTCAGCTCCCGCACCGACAGCCTGCAGGCCGAACTGGGCCTTCTGCTGGACGGTTTCATCGGCGACGACTGGCGCTGGAGCTTCAACGGCGAATACACCCGCAACGAACGGGACACCTTCACGGGCCGGGGCTTTGACGTCACGACCTATCAGGACCGGCTGGACGCGGGGGATCCCACCGTCAGCCCGTTCGGCCCGCTGACGGGCGCCGACTTCACCCGCCTGCCCGACGACCTGGCCAACTCCGTGACCAGCCGTTACAGCGGCGAGGCGGTGTTCACCGGGCCGTTGACCGAGCTGCCCGCCGGCGACCTGCGCTCCACCTTCACCTTCGGCGCCGACCGCCAGACCCTGGAGTCCTGGTCCCTGCGTTCGGGCGTCGAGACCGAGCGTGAGCTGTCCCGCGACCGGCTCAACGCCCAGACCAGCTTCGACATCCCGGTCTTCGAGCGCGACGAGGAGAGCCCGTCGCTGCTGGGCGATCTCTCCCTCAATCTCAACGCGGGCTATGAGGACGTGTCGGACTTCGGCGGCCTCGACACCCTCGGCGTCAATCTGAACTGGAGCCCGGTGGACCGACTGTCCTTCCTGACCGGCTACACCCGCCAGGACCAGGCCCCCAGCATCGCCCAGCTGAACGATCCGGTCATCGCCACGCCGAACACAGCGGTGTTCGACTTCTCCACCGGAGACACGGTGCTGGTCACCCGCACCACCGGCGGCAACCCGGACCTGGACGCCGCGACCCGCTCGGTCTGGCGTGCCGGCTTCAACTGGCAGCCGCTGGAGGACGAGCAGCTTCGCATCACCTCCACCTGGACCCGCACCTCCATCCAGAACGAGGTCAACGGCTTCCCCGCCGTGACCGCCGCGCTGGAGGCCGCCCTGCCGGACCGGTTCACCCGCGACGGCGACGGAACCCTGATCGCGGTGGATGCCCGCCCGATCAATTTCGCCGAGGTCGAGCGCCAGGATCTGCGCACCGGCTTCACCTTTTCGCGCACCTTCGGCCAGCCGACGCCTGAAACCCGCCAACGCGGCCGCGGCCAGCGCGGCGAGGGCGGCGGCGGGCGCGGTCCCGGCGCGGGCGGCCCGCCCCCCGGCGGCGGCGGCGGCATGCGTGGCGGCGGCAGGGGCGGCGGCCGGGGCGGCATGCAGCCCGGCCAGGGCCGCTACAACATCTCCCTGTTCCACACCTGGCGCATCCAGGACGAGATCCTGATCGCCCCCGGCCTGCCGATCCTCGACCTGCTGGACGGCGACGCCACCGACGCGGGCGGCGGCAGCTCGCGCCACCAGATCCAGGCCCAGGGCGGCGTGTTCAGGAACGGCATGGGCATGTTCGTCAACGCCACCTGGCGCGAAGGCACCCGCGTGGACGGCGGGACCGGACCGGACCTGTTCTTCGACGACCGCACCAGCGTGGGCGTCAACGCCTTCGTGGATCTGGGCGCGCAGGAACGTCTGGTCGCCCGCTGGCCGTGGCTGGAAGGCTCGCGCGTCAACCTGCGCGTCCAGAACCTGTTCGATTCGAAGCCCGAGGTGATCTCCAGCGACGGAACCACCCCGGTCAACTACCAGCCCGACTTCCTGGACCCCGAAGGCCGCACGGTCAGCATCACCTTCCGCAAGATCCTGTTCTAGCCAGATCTGCGCCGCTCATTCCGACGACGGGGATGAGCGGCCCCGCGCGGGCTTCTTCCGCGTGCCGCGCCGGTCGTCCTCGCCTTTCGCCTTCCTGGCGATCTCTTTCAGCTTGCGCGCCTGCATGGCCGACAGCGACTGGCCCGGCGCGCCCTTTTCCGGGTCGCCGAAAGCGCGGCCATAGGTCTTCACCCGGTCCGACACCGACCCCAGGAACTCGTCCTCCCAGTCGGACAGCTGCACCCCGGCCCTGTCGGCGGCGCGGCGCGCGCGTTTCAGGGCGTTCAGCGCCGAGCGCTGGGCAGCCTTCTTCGCCGCCTCATAGGGGGAATCCTTTTGCGCACCGTCCTTCGGGCTGCTTGATCTGCTCTTTTGCGCGCTACCGCCCTTCGGGCTGCTTGAGCTGCTCTTCTGCGCGCTACCGCCCTTCGGGCTGCTTGAGCTGCTCTTCTGCGCGCTACCGCCCTTCGGGCTGCTTGAGCGCAGTCCGCCGTCCTTGCGTCCGAAACCGGACCGCTTCAGCTCAGATCTCGCCGAGGGCGGCCAGATAGAGGTCCAGGATCGCCTCTTCCTCCTGGCGCTTGGCCTTGTCCAGCTTGCGGATGCGGATGACCTTGCGCAGGGTCTTCACGTCATAGCCCTCGCCCTTGGCCTCGGCGAAGACCTCCTTCATGTCGGCCATGATCGCCTGCTTGTCCTCCTCCAGACGCTCCAGGCGCTCGATGATGGTGCGCAGACGGCCCTGGGCCGAGGCGTTCAGGACGTCAGGATTGGCGAAGGCGGCGTCGTCGGCCATGGGAAGTCCTTTTTGGGCGCTATCGCTCGGCGCGCGGCGCCTCGCTGCTTGAGCGCGGTTGATTTGGTGCGCTTTGTTCGCGCGCAACATGGATGGTTGAAGCTGGGTTAGCGCCGTCGCCGCAACGGCTCAACGGCGCACGCGAAAAAGGCCACGGACAATCGTCCATGGCCTGTGGATCATTCCGCCGCCCGGCCAGTCCGCGACAACGCCCTCAAGCAGAGAGCGCCCGCGGCGCGAGCGATAAGGCGCTAAAAAGCCTTAACCCTGGCGCGCCTTGAAGCGCGGGTCGGTCTTGTTGATCACATAGACGCGGCCCTTGCGGCGCACGATCTTGCAATCGCGGTGGCGCGACTTCAGCGACTTCAGAGAACTACGGACCTTCATGGTCTCATTCCTTCGTGGCCCCCCCGGCGTGAACCTGTCGGGCGCGATACAAAATGAAACGCCGCAAGCGGACCTGCGGCGGGGAGACGGGCCTATAGGTCAGCTACGCCTGCCCTGTCAACGGGAAACCACCTCAAACCCGACCGCGTCCGCCTGTTTCATCCCCCTCCCCTCGCCCGGGCCCATAATGACCCTCCTCACGAGGCGCAGGAGACGATTTCGGACAATTCAGACTATTCAGACCCTGTTTTTTTGGCGCCAGAGTCTGAAATCCGCCCTCAGGTAGAGAGGCCTCCGGGACCGAGCGTTAGGGTTGCGAACCTTGCCCTCAAGCAGCGAGCGCCCGCGCGGCGCGAGCGTTAGGGCCAGAAACGCCCTCAAGCAGCGAGGCTCCGCGAGCCGAACGATAGGGCCAGAAAAATGGAGCCCATGCCCTCAAGCAGCGAGGCTCCGCGAGCCGAGCGCTAGGGCAAAAAAGATGGAGCCCATGCCCTCAAGCAACGAGCCGCCGCGCGGCGAGTGGTAGGGCAATAAAGGATGGAGGCCTGGCCTCCGAGTCGAACGGAGGGTCTGCGGATTTGCGATCCGCCGCGTATCCTCTCCGCCACCAGGCCGCATCGAGGCGAGGAACCTATGGCATGGCGCAGTTAACAGAGGACGAGCGACAAGGGTTAGCGCGGTTCATCATCCGTGGCGCCGTCATGGCGAAAAGACGGCCAAACCGCGCTCTCCTTTCGCGCGCTTGTGATTGTGGTGGCAGGGCGCAACGCGCTAGGCTTGCACCATGAAAATTCGCCTTGTTCTCATTGGTCTTACGGCGGCCTGCGCTCCCCTGATCCCCGAACCGCCGCGTGGCGGGCCGGCCCAGGCGGCGCAGCCGACGGCTGCCGCCGCCACCGCGACGGCGGCGGTCCAGCCGGTCCCCTATGAGGATCAGTCCTTCGAGGGCTGGAAGCAGGGCTTCCTGGCCCGTCACGGCGGGGCCAACCGCGCCGCCTTCGAGCGCGAGCTGGCGGGGCTGTCCCCCGATCCCAGCGTCATCCGCCTGGACGGCAACCAGCCCGAGTTCAGCCGCCCGGTCGGCGCCTATGTCCAGAACGCCGTCAGCGCCCAGCGCATCGCCGAGGGCCGCGACCGTCTGATGTCCGCCCCTGTGGCGGCCGAGCAGCGCTATGGCGTGCCGCGCGAGATCCTGGTCGGCATCTGGGCCCAGGAAAGCGCCTTCGGCCAGGTCCAGGGCGACCACGACGTGATCCGCTCCCTGGCCACCCTGGCCCACGACGGCCGCCGCCGCGACTGGGCCGAGGAACAGCTCAAGGAGGCCCTGACCATCATCGTCGAGGGCCGGGCCCCCCGCTCGCGCCTCAAGGGCTCGTGGGCCGGCGCCATGGGCCAGAGCCAGTTCATGCCCGACAACTACCGCCGCCTGGCCGTGGACGGCGACGGCGACGGGGTGGTGGACATCTGGAACTCGCCCGCCGACGCCCTGATGTCGGCCGCCAACCTGCTGAACAACGCGGGCTGGAAGCGCGACCAGCGCTGGCACTACGAAGTGACCCTGCCCCGGGGCTTCGACTACGCCCTGGCCGAGGGCGAGCGTCAGCCGTGGTCGTACTGGGCGCAGCGCGGCGTGGTCCTGTCTCGGGGCGGGGCCCCCAGCACCGCCGAACAGGCCGAGGGCGCGACCATCCTGCTGCCCCAGGGGGCCAATGGCCCGGCCTTCCTGGCCCTGCCCAACCACTACATCATCCGCCGCTACAACAACTCGGTGGCCTATGCCTTGGCCATCGGCATGACCGCCGACGGCATCGCGGGCCGGCCCGGCCTGGTCGCGGCCTGGCCCGACGAAGCGCCCCTGTCGCGGGACCAGCGTCTGGGCGCCCAGCGCGCCCTGGCGGCCGCCGGTTTCGACCCCGGGGGCGTCGACGGAATCGTCGGCTCCGGCACCCGCCGGGCCCTGCGCGGGTGGCAACAGGCCAACGGCCTGACCCCCGACGGCCACCTCACCGCCGCCCTCGCCGACCGCCTCATCGCCGAACAGCGATAACCCGCTTGCCGGACGGGTCGAACACCGGCACGACGACCGGCCATGAGCGACCGTTCGATCCGGAATCTGGCCAACCTTCAGGCGTTCGGCTCCACCTCTCGGGTGCTGAACCTGTTGGCCGTCTGGCGCCGCCATGGCCACACGGACGAATGGCGCGAAAAGCCCCTGTTCCAGACCCCGGCCCTGAATCAGGGCCTGATCATCAAGCACCGCCTGCGCCGCGACGAGGTGGACCTGTTCCACGTCTATCGCCAGTCCGCCACCAAGGTCATCCTGCCCCTTGATCTGGATGACCTGCGCCTGGGCGGCCGGTTCATCTTCATCGGCCAGCGCAATTTCGACCGGGCCCTGCGGGAGTATTTCGGGGTGTCCGTGGACGAGCGCGACCTGGAGACCCTGCGACTGATTGATCAGCTGCCGTCGCTGGACCCCTTCCTTCTGCGCGAGCAGGTGTCACGCGCGGGCCTGGACGTGGCGCGCTGCTATTTCGAGCTGACCGAAGGGGACATGAAACGCATGTTCGGCTTCGTGGAGTCCCAGATCGCCCCGCTGGTGGCCATGAGCATGGCGGCCGGAACCTCACTCCCCGGCAAGGCCCGGGGCACCGCCAGTCTGGTGTCCAGGATCCTGTCCAATACCGACGGCGCCGGGATGCAGCCCCTGGGCGAAACGCTCCAGCTGGCGCCTGGGCAGTACGCCGAGGGCGTGTTTTGCTGGAAGGGCTTCCTCTACTACAAATGGTCCGCCGCCACGGTTCTGAAAGAGGCGCGCGCGGTGGCTGACGCCATCGCCACCATGCAGCCGGCCGGGCCGCTCGACACAGAGTCCCGTCTCTACATCGAGCGCGGCCGTCAGGTTCTCCGGCGCAAGATTCTCAAGACCTGCGAGACGGTGGTTGAAACCCTGAAGATCTATGACCGCGCCTATGCCAGCCTGACCGAAGACGGCCGGCCGACCGCCTTTCGGGAGTTCCTGCTGGACGCCCCGCACATGTTCATCCGTCTGGGCGAACAGGTCGGAGCGGTCAGGCACATCGTCAGCTTCTGGAATTTCCGCTTCGCCCCCGGCGCCCCGCGCGTGTCGGTCGAGGAGCTGATCGACATCTTCATGGACTTCGAAACCAGCCTGATCGGCCGCGAAATCATCGACTGACGCCCACTAGCCGCGAAGCGTCCGCGACGCGAGCACAGGCCCAACCCGGCGCCCTCAAGCAGCGAGGCGCCGCGCGCTGAGCGGTAGGGCCAAATAAAGAAACCCCTGCCGGCGGCTCAGGGAACCGGCAGGGGCTTCGGCTGACGCGCGCCGGCATTTGGGGGCGACGACGCGCGGGCCTTTCGCGGTCCCGTGGGGCGGGGCGCGAAACTCGAAAGGGTCAGGCCCAGTGCATCTGGACCCGGTGGGCGGCGGCCCAGTGGATGGCGCGGATGGCGTCGCAGATGGCGTCACCTGCGGCGCGGCAGCCCAGCTCCCCGCCCAGATCCGCCGTGACCGCGCCGGCGGCCAGCACCGCCGCCACCGCCGCCTCAATGGCGTCGGCCTCGTCCTCCAGCTTCAGGGAGTGGCGCAGCATCAGGGCCGCGGACAGGACCATGCCCACGGGATTGGCCAGGTCCTGCCCGGCGATGTCCGGCGCCGAGCCGTGAATGGGCTCGAACAGCCCCGGCCCCTCGGTCCCCAGCGAGGCCGACGGCAACAGGCCGATGGACCCGCCCAGCACCGAGATCTCGTCCGACAGGATGTCGCCGAACATGTTCTCGGTCAGGATCACGTCGTACTCGCGGGGCTTCCTGATCAGGTGCATGGCCATGGAGTCCACCAGGGCGTGCTCCAGGGTGATGTCGGGATACTCCTCGGCCTGGATGCGGGTGACCACCTCGCGCCACAGGCGGCTGGTCTCCATGACGTTGGCCTTGTCCACCGAGGTGACCTTGCCGCGCCGCTGGCGGGCGGTCTGGAAGGCGGCGCGAGCCACCCGCTCGATCTCCTCCACCGAATAGACGCACAGGTCCGAGGCGGTAGTGTCGGTGCGGGTCTTCTCGCCGAAATAGATGCCGCCGGTCAGCTCGCGGAACACGATCAGGTCCACGCCCTCCACGATCTCCTTCTTCAGCGGCGAGCGGTGGGCCATCACCGGCGAGACCTGCAGCGGCCGCAGGTTGGCGTACAGGCCCATGGCCTTGCGGATGGCCAGCAGGCCTTCCTCCGGCCGACGCTTGCCGCCGTCCCATTTGGGGCCGCCCACCGCGCCCAGCAGCACCGCATCGGCGGCCCTGCAGGCGTCGCGCGTCGCGTCGGGCAGGGGCTCGCCGGTGGCGTCGATGGCCGCCCCGCCGATCAGGTGTTCCTGATAGGTGAAGCGATGGCCGTAGAAGTCGCCGATGCTGTCCAGCACGGCGCACGCCACGGCCGTGACCTCGGGCCCGACCCCGTCTCCGGGCAGCACGACGATGGTATGGTCCTGAAAGGGGGGCATCACGCGGTTTCCTGTTGTCGGCGTTCAAAGGCTTCAATGTCGGGCAGTCGGGCGGTCAGCCAGCCCATGGCGTCCACCCCGTCCAGAAGGCACTGGCGGGCGAAGGACTCCACCCGGAAGGGCGTCGGCTCGGCGTTGCCCCGGCGGATGGTTTCGGCCTCCAGGTCGATGGTCACCGGCTGGTCCGGATGGGCGGCCAGATCGTCCCACACCGCCTGGCTGACCACGACGGGCAGCAGCCCGTTCTTCAGGGCGTTGGAGGTGAAGATGTCGGCGATGGAGGTGGAGACCACCGCCCGGAAGCCATAGTCCAGCAGGGCCCAGGGCGCGTGCTCGCGCGACGAGCCGCAGGCGAAATTGTCCCCCGCGATCAGGATGCGGTGCTCGGTGGGATCGATGCGGTTCAGCACCGCCTCGGGCTTGACCGATCCATCGGCCTCATAGCGCCAGTCGTGGAAGGCGTGCGCGCCCAGCCCCTCGCGGGTGGTGGTGGTCAGGAACCGGCCGGGGATGATCTGGTCCGTGTCGATGTTGGACTGGCTGAACACCACCGTACCCGAGGTCAGCGTCTTCAGAGGCTCAGGCATGAACAGTCTCCTCGGCGGACATGAACACCCTTGGGTCGGTCAGCACGCCCATGACGGCGCTGGCCGCGGCCGTGGCCGGGCTGGCCAGGATGGTGCGCGCGCCCGGGCCCTGGCGGCCCTCGAAATTGCGGTTGGAGGTGGACACCGCCAGCTGGCCCGGCCCCACCATGTCGCCGTTCATGGCCAGACACATGGAGCAGCCGGGGATGCGCCATTCGGCCCCCGCCTCGGTGAACACCGTGTGCAGGCCTTCGGCCTCGGCGTCGCGGCGCACGGCCTCGGAGCCGGGCACCACCAGCACCCGCACCCCCGGCTTGACCCGGCGGCCCTTCAGGATGGCGGCGGCCGCGCGCAGGTCTGGCAGACGTCCATTGGTGCAGCTGCCGATGAAGACCACGTCCACCGGATAGTCAGTCGTCGCCCGGCCCGCCTCGAAGCCCATATAGGCCAGGGCCTTGCGGTCATTTTCCGATCTCGGCTCGGGCGGCGCCGCACCGATGGCGACGCCCGCGTCCGGCGTGGTGCCCCAGGTGGCCATGGGCCGGATGGCGTCGCCGTCCAGCCGGACCTCCTTGTCGAACACCGCACCGGGGTCCGACGCCAGGCTCAGCCAGTCCGTCGCGGCCCGTTCGAACGCCTCACCCTGCGGCGCATGACGGCGGCCGCGCAGCCAGTCGACGGTGACCTGATCCGGAGCGATCATGCCCGCCCGGGCGCCCGCCTCGATGGACATGTTGCACAGGGTCATGCGCCCTTCCATGTCCAGGGCGCGGATCACCTCGCCCGCATATTCGATGACGTAGCCTGTGCCCCCGCCGAACCCCAGGGCGGCGATCACCGCCAGGGCCACGTCCTTGCCCGACACCCCCGGCGCCAGGGTTCCATCCACCGTCACGCGCAGAGTCTTCGCCTTGCGCTGCAGCAGGCACTGGGTGGCCAGCACATGGCCCACTTCGGAGGTGCCGATGCCGAAGGCCAGCGCCCCGAAGGCGCCGTGGGTGGCGGTGTGGCTGTCGCCGCAGACCACGGTCATGCCCGGCTGGGTCAGGCCCAGTTCGGGCCCCATCACATGCACCACGCCGCGCTGATCCGAGTCCCATCCGGCCAGCGACACCCCGTGCCGGGCGCAGTTGCGCTCCAGCGTCTCCACCTGCGCCTTGCTGGCGGGGGTGTAGTAGGGCCGCTCCCCGTCCGGGCCCGCCGGCAGGGTCGGGGTGGAGTGGTCGAGGGTGGCGAAGGTGCGGTCCGGGCGACGCACCGTCAGGCCCCTCCGCTCGATCTCCGCGAAAGCCTGCGGGCTGGTCACCTCGTGCACCAGGTGGAGGTCCACATACAGGACGGCGGGCGTCTCCGCCGTCTCGGCCGAGACCACGTGTCGGTCCCAGACCTTTTCGTAGAGGGTGCGGGGCTCAGACATCACACACCCCGCTCATCCCCGCGAAAGCGGGGACCCAGTGCTTTGGGTGATGATCCGTCACGGCGCACCCACGACCCGTTTGGCCAGAAACGCCGGCGCCATGCTGGACAGAACTGGGTCCCCGCTTTCGCGGGGATGAGCGGAAAGGAGGACTATGCATAGGCCGCCTCCCGCGCCGTCGCACCCTCGTAGACCGGCTCCAGCCAGCCGTGGCGGTCCGGCGTGTCGCCGGTGAACAGGCCCCGGAAGGCGGCGTTCAGCGCCTTGGTCACCGGCCCCGGCCCGTTCGCGCGGGTGGCGATCCCGTCCACCGAGCGCACCGGGGTGATCTCCGCCGCCGTGCCGGTCATGAAGATCTCGTCGGCCAGGTACAGCATCTCGCGCGGCAGGCTCTGCTCCACCACCTCGACGCCCTGATCACGGGCCAGTTGCAGGACCGTGTCGCGGGTGATGCCCATCAGGATCGAGGACGCCGCCGAGGGCGTCAGGATGCGCCCCTCCCGCACGATGAACAGGTTCTCGCCCGCCCCCTCGGACAGACGGCCGTCCACGCCCAGGCCGATGCCCTCGCCGAAGCCGCCCACCCGCGCCTCGCGCCCGATCAGATAGGACGACAGATAGTTGCCTCCCGCCTTGGCCCCGGTCGGGACGGTGTTGGGCGCAGCGCGCTGCCAGGACGAGACACAGGCGTCCATGCCCTTCTCCAGCGCCTCGTCGCCCAGATAGGCGCCCCACGGAAAGGCGGCGATGGTCACGTCCACCTGCGGCTTGGCCGGGGTCACCCCCATGCCGCACTCGCCCAGAAAGGCGATGGGCCGCAGATAGGCGCCCTTCAGGCCGTTGGCCCGCACGATGGCCTTGCAGGCGTCCAGCACCTCGTCCTCGGTGAAAGGCAGGGCGAAGTGATAGATGCGCGCGCTGTCGAACAGGCGGCGCACATGGTCGGTCAGGCGGAAGCCCTGCGGCCCGTCCGGGGTGTCATAGACGCGGATGCCCTCGAACACCGAGGTGCCGTAGTGCAGGGCGTGGCTCATGACGTGGACCTTGGCCTCGGCCCAGGGCGTCATCTCGCCGTTCATCCAGATGTAGTCAGCCAGCGGCGGCATAGGCGGGTCTTTCCTGTCGGTCGGCGGCGGCGGCGATGATGGCCGTCAGCTCCGTGTCGTTGATCTCGCCGATCTCGTCGGCGCGGCGCTTGAAGCCGGCGAATACCTCGGCCAGCACGCCCCCGGTCAGGTCGTGGCCCAGCACGGCGGCGCGCTTGGCCACCGCGTGGCGGCCCGAGTGCTTGCCCAGCACGAAGAAGCTGCCCTCGAAGCCCACGTCCTCGGGGCGCATGATCTCGTAGGTGCGCGCGTCGGCCATCATGCCGTGCTGGTGGATGCCGGCTTCGTGGGCGAAGGCGTTGATGCCGACGATGGCCTTGTTGCGCACCACCGGGCTCTCGGTGATCTCGCACAGCAGGCGGCTGGTCCGCACCAGATGGCGGCAGTCCACGCCAGTGGTCACGTCATAGCGGTCCGCCCGGGTGCGCAGGGCCATGATGACCTCTTCCAGCGAGGCGTTGCCCGCCCGTTCGCCGATGCCGTTGATGGCGCCTTCAACCTGCCGCGCCCCGGCCTCCACCGCCGCCAGGGAGTTGGCCACGGCCAGCCCCAGGTCGTCGTGACAGTGGGCCGAGAACACCGCGTGCGGATGCTTCGGACGGATGCGGGCGATCAGGTCCGCATAGCGCGCCCGCACCTCGTCCGGCGTGGCGTAGCCCACCGTGTCGGGCACGTTCAGGGTCTGGGCCCCGGCGTCCGCGGCGGCCTCCATCACCTCGGCCAGAAACGCCGGCTCGGTGCGGAAGGCGTCCTCGGCGGAGAACTCCACGTCGTCGAACAGGGTCCGGGCGTAGGCCACCGAACGGACGGCGGCGGCCAGCACCTCGTCGGTGCTCATGCGCAGCTTGGCCGAGCGGTGGATGGGGCTCGTCCCCAGGAAGATGTGGCAGCGGCGGTGCGTCTTCGGCGCCGGCGACAGGGCGCGGTGCGCCGCGTCGATGTCTTTCTCACTGGACCGGGACAGCGAGCAGAACACCGGCCCCTCCACCTCTCCGGCCACGCGCCGCATGGCTTCCTCGTCGCCGGGCGAGGCGGCGGCGAAGCCGGACTCGATCACGTCCACGCCCAGATCGCGCAGGGCCTCGGCCATGCGCAGCTTGGCCGCTGTGGACATGGAGAATCCCGGCGCCTGCTCCCCGTCCCGCATGGTGGTGTCGAAGACGATGACGCGGTTGGGGTCCGACGCCGCCAGCTCCGCGGTGCGGGATACGGGTCTTGATACGTCGGCCATCACGCGGCCTCCGACTGCATGACGACGGCGTCGATGCGGCTGACGCCGATCAGCCGGTCGATCTGGCGGCGCAGGACCTCGGCGCAGCGGCTGTCGTCGCGCCCCCGCACGGTGATGGCCGCGCGGCGCATGACGCCCTCGTCGGTCAGGCTCAGCCCGTCGATATGAAAGCCCCGGCGCTCCACCAGTCCGATGAGACGCTGCAGCGAGCCGTCGGCCCGGTCGATCTGGATGTGTATGGTGTCGCTCATCAGGCGCCCTCCATCATTTCTGCGTTTGACTTGCCCGGCGGCACCAGCGGCCAGACGTTTTCCCTGGGATCGATCACGACGTGCGCGAGGCAGGGGCCGGGCGCGTCCAGCAGCCGCTGGATTCCGGCGGAGACCTCCTCGCGCCGGCTAATTCGGAAGGCCTCGACGCCGAAGGCCTGGGCCACCGCCACGAAGTCCGGATTGTCCGACAGGTCGACCTCGGAATAGTTCTCGTTGAAGAACAGCGACTGCCACTGGCGCACCAGGCCCAGCGAGGCGTTGTCCAGCAGCACGATCTTCAGGTTGATCCCGTAGCGGCGCAGGGTCGCCAGCTCCTGGATGTTCATCATGAAGCCGCCGTCCCCGGCGATGGTCACCACCTGGGCGTCCGGCCGCGCCAGCTTGGCGCCCAATCCGGCGGGCAGGCCAAAGCCCATGGCGCCCAGACCGCCCGACGTCAGATGCGCCTCGGGGCGCGAGAAGCGGCAATGCTGGGCCGCCCACATCTGGTGCTGGCCCACGTCGCAGGCGGCGACGAAGTCGTCCCCGGCGCGCTCGGACAGCTCCTTCAGCAGGGCCGGCGCATAGACCCCGTCGCCCGGCGCGTCATAGCGGGCGGCGTGGCGCTGGGCCCGGGCCATGCAGCGCATGATCCACGGATCGATGGCCAGCGGTCCCGGATCCGTGGCCGCCAGGCTCGCCTTCAGATCGCCGACCACCGCAACCGTCGCCTCCCGCAGCTTGGAGATTTCCGCCGGGTCGATGTCGTAGTGGACGATGCGGGCGTGGGGCGCGAACTCGGCCAGCTTGCCCGTGGCCCGGTCGTCGAACCGGGCGCCCAGAACCACCAGCAGGTCGGCTTCCTGCACCGCCTCGTTGGCGGCGCGCGTGCCGTGCATGCCGATCATGCCCAGGAAGCCGTGCGCGCCCGTGGGGATCGTGCCCAGGGCGTTCAGGGTCGCCACCGCCGGGATGCCGGTGCGACCGAAGAAGGCGCGCAGTTCATCCACCGCCCCGGCGATCTTGACGCCGCCGCCCACGTACAGGACCGGACGCTCGGCGGCGCGGATAGCGGCCTCGGCCTCGCGGATCGCGGCATGGTCCGCCGCCTCCACCGGGTCGTTGAAGATCGGCGCGGCGAAGGGCTGGGCGACCTCGGCGAACTGGATGTCCTTGGGCAGGTCGATCAGGACCGGACCGGGCCGGCCTTCCTTCGCCACCCGGAACGCCTCGGCCACCACCGAGGGGATGTCGGCGGCGTCTCGCACGATCCAGCTGTGCTTCACGATGGGCAGGGTGCAGCCCAGGATGTCGATCTCCTGGAAGGAATCCGTGCCCATCAGGCCGGTGGCCACATTGCCGGTGATGCAGACCATGGGCACCGAATCCATCATGGCGTTGGCGATGCCGGTGATCAGATTGGTGGCGCCGGGGCCCGAGGTGGCCATGCACACCCCCACCTTGCCCGACGAGCGGGCATAGGCGTCGGCGGCGAAGGCGGCGCCCTGCTCGTGACGCACCAGGATGTGGCGCAGGGACGAGCCGGTCAGGGCGTCATAGACCGGCATGATCGCCCCGCCCGGATAGCCGAACAACACATCCACGCCCATCGCCTCCAGGCTGGAGACGAGCAGGCGCGCGCCCGTCTGGGGGGCTGTGGCGGCGTCGGGCTGTTTCAGGGCGGCGGCGGTCATGGTGATGCTTTCAGCGATCCTCTGGCTTCAGGCCGCTTCGGACTTGGCGGCGTGCAGCCAGGCCATGCGTTCGCGCAGGCGGGCGCCGGTCTGTTCGATGGGGTGCTCGTAGTCAGCCTTCAGCCAGGCCTCGTACTGGCCCTTTCCGGCCTCGTTCTCGGCGATCCACTGGCGGGCGAACTGGCCCGACTGGATGTCCTCCAGGATCTCCTTCATGCGCGCGCGGGTCTCGTCGTTGATCACCCGCGGGCCCGAGGCGACCGCGCCGTATTTGGCGGTCTCACTGATGAACTCGTGCATCTTGGTGACGCCGCCCTCGTAGAACAGGTCCACGATCAGCTTCAGCTCGTGCAGGCATTCGAAATAGGCGATCTCGGGCTGGTACCCGGCCTCGACCAGGGTGTTGAACCCGGACATGACCAGCTCCTTGGCGCCGCCGCACAGCACGGCCTGTTCGCCGAACAGGTCGGTCTCGGTCTCCTCGCGGAAGCTGGTCTCCAGCAGGCCGCCGGTGGCGCCGCCGATGCCCTTGGCGTAGCCCATGGCCCGGTCCCGGGCCTTGCCCGTGGCGTCCCGCTCGATGGCGAACAGGCTGGGCACGCCGCGGCCGCGCGCATATTCGCGGCGGACCAGATCGCCGGGGCCCTTGGGCGCCACCAGGATCACGTCCATGTCCTCGCGCGGGGTGACCCGGTCGTAGATGATCGAGAAGCCGTGGGCGAACAGGATGGCCGCGCCGGGCTTGGCGTTCGGCTCGATGATGTCTCGGTAGACCTCGCCCTGGATCATGTCCGGGGTCAGGATGGCGATGATGTCGGCGCCCTTGACCGCCTCGGCCGGCTCGGCGGTCGGCACCCCGTCCGCGGCCGCGTTCTTCCAGCCCTTGCCGCCCTCGCGGACGCCGACTATCACGTCGTGACCGGAGTCCTTCAGGTTCTGCGCATGGGCGCGACCCTGGCTGCCATAGCCGATGATGGCGATGCGCTGGCCGGCGATGGCGCCGGGCCGAATGTCTTCGTTGGTGTAGATGGTGATGGGCATCAGGCGTCCTCGTGAGCGGTCTGGGTGCTGGCGGCGCGAGGCCGGCCCTGGAAGGAATCGGCGGTGCGCGCCGGCGGCGGATTGGGAATGGTGACCGCGCCCTGCGAGGCGGAGGCCGCCAGAACGGCGTATTTGGCGAAGACCCCTGTCGGCGCCTCGCGGTCGGACGTCGTCGGCGCGCGCGCGCCCAGGTCGGCGTCCACATCGATGCGGCGGTTGGTGACGTCGATGGTGACCCGGTCGCCGTCGCGGACCCGCGCGATGGGTCCGCCCACGGCGGCTTCCGGCGACACGTGCCCGGCCACGAAGCCGTAGGACGCGCCCGAGAACCGGCCGTCGGTGATCAGGGCCACGTTCTCGATCTTGCGGCCCTTCAGGGCGGCGGTGACCTGCAGCATCTCGCGCATGCCCGGGCCGCCGCGCGGTCCCTCGTGGCGGATGATGATCACGTCGCCCTCGCCCGCCGCGCCGGACTGGACCGCCTCAAAGGCGTCCTCCTCGCGATCAAAGACCTTGGCCGGTCCCTCGAAGCGATCGACCTTGTGGCCGGTCAGCTTGATGACCGCGCCCTCGGGGGCCAGGTCGCCGTAGATGACCGCATAGCTGCCGCGCGCCATGACCGGGCGGTCGAAGTCGGTGATGACCTTCTGGCCCGGGGCTTCCTCGGCCTCGGCGGCCTCCTCGAACAGCGAGCGGCCTGAGACGGTGGGCGCATCGGCGATCTTGCCCGCCCAGGCCAGCCGCTGGGCCACCAGACGGGTGCCGCCGGCCACGAACAGGTGGTGTGCCAGGAACTGCCCGCCCGGCTTCAGGTCGCAGATGACCGGGGTGGTCTCGCAGGCGAAGTGGCAGTCCTCGACCCCGAACGGCACGCCCGCCTCCGCCGCGATGGCGGTCAGGTGCAGCACCGCGTTGGTCGAGCCGCCCGAGGCCGACACCGCCACCGCCGCGTTCATCAGTGACCGGGGGGTGATGAACGCGCGGGCGCTGATCCCCTTGACGGTCAGCTCCACCGCCAGACGGCCGCAGCGCTCGCCCTGCTCGCCCTTGTCGGGATGAACCGCCGGCACATCATTGGCGCCCATGGGCGACAGGCCCATGACGCTCAGGGCCATGGCCATGGTGTTGGCGGTGAACTGGCCGCCACAGGCTCCGGCGCCGGGACAGGCCGCCACCTCGACCGCCTTCAGCCCGGCGTCATCCAGCGCACCGGCGCCGTGGGCGCCGATGGCCTCGAAGATCTCCTGGACCGAGATTTCCTTCTGGCCGATCCGGCCCGGCATGATGGTGCCGCCGTAATAGACCAGGCCGGGGATATCCATCCGCGCCAGGGCCATGGCTGCGGCCGGGATGGTCTTGTCGCAGCCGACGATGCAGACGACCCCGTCCAGCTGATGGCCCTGCACCGCCAGCTCGATGGAGTCGGCGATCACCTCGCGGCTGATCAGGGACGCCTTCATGCCCGGCGTGCCCATGCTGATGCCGTCGGTGACGACGATGGTGTTGAAGTCCACCGGCCAGCCGCCCGCCTCGCGGATGCCCCGGCGCACATCGTCGGCCAGCCGGTCCAGATGCATGTTGCAGGGCGTCACCGACGACCACGTGTTGACCACCGCGATCATCGGCCGCTCGAAATCGGCGTCGTCCATGCCTGCGGCCCGCAGATAGCTGCGCGCCGCCGCCCGGTTCGGGCCGCGCGTCACCGCCGCGCTACGGCGGTTGGGCGGGGACGAAGGTGAGGAAGAATTTTGCGTCATCGGTTCCGGCTGATCCGGACCGCCCAAACACGAAAAACCCCGCTTCCGGTGGAAGCGGGGCTGTGCGAGCGGTCCTGAGGTTTGAGTTCAGGTCGCGTGCAGCCCCGCACTTCCAAGAAGCACGAGCACCAGTACGGTAATCAGGATAAGGGTTTTCAGGCCGTCGACAGCCACATGCGGACGCACGGCGGCGATGGCCGTCCGGGTCTGTCCAGTGATGGGCGCGCGGTTGTTCACGTCGTCAGCCTTGGTCTGCGATGACGGCAAGAGACATCAATTCCCTGTGCGGTGCAACAGGGCAAAGGCACAATTTTCCAATTAGCGAGCTTCAACCACCGTCTGTGGCATTTTTTCACCGCAGCCTTGAGGCGGGGCGTCAGGCCGGTATCAGAGCCACTCGCGTCAGCCGATCATCCGCCGTCATGAACAGGCTCGCCCCTCCCGGGCCGAAGGCGCAGTTGGCAGTCGCCCGTCCCGTGTCGATGACGCCCAGCAGTTCCCCCTCAGGCGTCAGCACCAGCACGCCGCCCGGGCCGGTGGTGAAAATGCGCCCCCGGGCGTCCACCTTCAGCCCGTCCGGCAGGCCCGGCGCATCCGGCCCCATCAGCGGCGCGGCGTCGAAGAGCACGCGCGAGGCACGCGCCCCGCCGGCCTCGTCAAGCTCATAGGCCATCACCACGGGCCCCTCGGGATCGGACACGGCCACATAGAGCGTGCCGTGATCCGGCGACAGCGCGACGCCGTTGGGAAAGGTCAGGGCGTCGTCGACCAGCGTCACCGCGCCGTGCGGCGCCATCCGATAGAGGCCGTTGTGCGCGAGTTCCTTGACGGGGGACTCATTCATCCCCTCCAGCCCATAGGGCGGGTCGGTGAAATAGACCGCGCCGGACCGGTGGATCACCAGATCGTTGGGACTGTTGAAGCGCCGCCCCTCGAACCGGTCCACGACGATGGTCTTCTCGCGCGTGGCCAGATCGACCCGCGACAGGGACCGGTTGCCATGATCGCACATCAGCAGCGTCCCGGCCGGCTCGATGACCAGACCGTTTGCGCCCGGTTCGCGCAGGTGCGAACCATCCTCGCCGTCGAAGCCGGAGGGCCGCATGAACTCCGACAACCCGCCCGTCTCCGACCAGCGCCAGATCACGTTCTGCGGCACGTCGGTGAACAGCAGATAGCCGCCCGCCTCCACCCAGACCGGCCCCTCGGCCCAGTCGAACCCCTCGGCCAGCACCTCCACCCGGGCGCCGGGCGCGATGATGGAATCCATCTCCGGCGACAGGCGATGCACGCCGCCCACGCTCTGGCGTTCCATGCTGGTCATCCGACCGCCTCCACATCCCATGATGCCCAAGGCGGCGGCCCCCGCCCCGCCCGCGAGAACGCCGCGCCGCCCGATCCTCGCGAGACCATCTCGCTGGCCGGTCATATTGCCACCGGCCGGCGCTCGCGCGCGGCCTGATACATGCCGTCGATGATGCGCATATCCCGCAGGCCTTCCTCGCCCGGCACAATGGGCTCGGCGCCGGTGAGCACGCACTGCGACAGGTGATCCAGCTGGCCGGAGAACTGGTTCAGGGGCAGGATCGGCGGCTCATGCTCGCGGGTGCGCCCCTCCAGATGGACGCGCATCCGGTGGCCGCCGTAACCCGTGGCCGGCTCCATATCCAGCCAGCCCGCCGCCCCCACGGCCCGCGACCGCCCGTGGTGGGAGCTGTAGGACGACACGCCGTCGGCCACGGCGCCGGACGGAAAGCGCAGCTGGAACAGCAGGGTGTCCTCCACCGCGCGGAAACGGGGGTCCGACCGATCGGTCTGTTCGAAAGCGGCGACCTCCACCGGCTCCTCGCCGCTCAGATAGCGGGCCGACTGCAGGCTGTAGATGCCGATGTCCATCATCGAGCCGCCGCCCGACAGGGCAGGGTCCAGCCGCCACTGGTTCGGATCGCCGATATTGAACCCGTGCTGTGACGTCACCAGCCGCAGCGGCCCGAGTTCGCCCGCGGCCGTCATGCGCATGGCCTCTCGGTTGTGGCTCTCGAACCACGAGCGATAACCGATCATCAGCTTCACGTTCGCCGCGTCGCAGGCCGCGATCATCTCGGCGGCCTCGCCGGCGTTCATGGCCATGGGCTTTTCGCACAGCACGTGCTTGCCCGCCGCCGCCGCCCGCAGGGTGTACTCATGATGCAGCGCCACCGGCAGGATCACATAGACGATGTCCACATCCGGATTGTCGCGAATGCGATCGAAGTTCGCATAGTCGTAGATGTTGCGCTCGGGCACGCCATATTCAGCCGCGATGCGCCGCGCCTTGGCCGGATCGCCGCTGACCAGCGCCGTCAGCCGCGAATGCCGGCACTCGGCGAAGCGCGGCATGATGATGTTGGCGTATCCGCCCAGACCCACGATGGCGTAGCCCAGCTTGCGGGGCTCCTGACCGAGCGCACGGCCGCCCGCTATCAGACTGCCGGTCAGGGCCCCCGCCCCCGCGAGGACGGATCGACGGTTCGTGGGCAGGCTCATGGGCGTCTCCTCAAGTGTGGCAGGTCAGGCCGCATCAGCCTGGGCGTCATAGTCGGGCGACGTCACGGCGGTCATGGCCTCCACCAGGGCGCCGATCTGCAGGGGCTTGGCCACACAACGATCCATGCCCGCGCCCAGATACTCCGCCACCTGATGTGTCATGACATTGGCGGTCAGGGCGATGATGGGCGTGCGCGCACGGCCCGTCATCGCCTCGGCCGCCCGGATGGCGCGCGCGGCGCCGGGGCCGTCCATGCGGGGCATCTGCACGTCCATCAGGATCAGATCCCAGGGTTCTCGCCCCCACGCCTCCACCGCCTCCAGCCCGTCATCCACCACGGTCAGGTCCACCCCCAGTTGGTGCAGCAGGGTCTTGAGCACCAGCTGGTTGACGGTGTTGTCCTCGGCCGCCAACACCTTCAGCCCTCGCTCGGCGGTCAGAGGGGCGGGCGCGGGCGCCTCGCCGGCCGTCGTCACGGCCTCGCCGCGCGGCAAGGTCAGGCGCACGGTGAACACCGTTCCTTTGCTTTCCGCGCTCGACACCACGATCCCGCCGCCCATCAGCTCCGCCAGTTGGCGCGTGATGGCCAGGCCCAGCCCCGTGCCGCCATAGCGCCGGGTGGTGGAGGCGTCGGCCTGGACGAATTTGTCGAACAGACCCTTCAGGCACGGTTCTGGAATGCCGATGCCGGTGTCCGTCACCGTCAGGGTCAAGGCGTCGCCATCACACGCTGCGGCCACCCGCACCTCGCCCTGTTCGGTGAACTTCAGGGCGTTGGAGATCAGATTGTACAGGATCTGGCGCACCCGCGTCGGATCACCCCGCCAGACCCCCAGGGCCTCGGGCGCCACCGTCAGATCAAACGACAGGCCCTTTTTGTTGGCCAGGGCGGTGAAGGTGGACCGGGCGCCCAGCAATAGCGCCTCCAGATCGAAGTCGGTCTCCTCAAGCTCCAGCTTGCCCGCCTCGATCTTGGACAGGTCGAGGATGTCGTTGAGGATGGCCAGCAGGCACTCTCCAGATTGTCGGATGACGCTCAGCCGCTCGGCTTGAATCGGCGACAGTTCGTCATGCGCCATGGCCTGGGTCATCCCCAGCACCCCGTTCAGGGGCGTCCTGATCTCGTGGCTCATGGTGGCCAGGAAGGCGGACTTGGCCTCGTTGGCGGCCTCGGCGTCCCTCTTGGCGTCGCGCAGATCCGCGGCCAGATCCTGAAGCTCGCGCGCCCGGCGGGCTACGACGGTGACATCCTCGGCCGTGATGATCCAGCCGCCCGAGGCAATGGGCAGGGCCTCGTCCCGGGTGACGCGCCCGCCGAACCCCTGACGCTCGATGACGAAGGGCTCGGCGCTGCGCAGCCGGCCCAGCGCCGTCTCCACGTCCTCGGCCCGCCATTCGCCCAGTTCGGCCAGAGCCTTCAGGCACGGCTCCACCGGCGCGCCCGGCCGTCTCAGAGCTTCCGGCGCAGCCGATCCGGCCCAGAAGCGCTCGTTGGAGGCCACGATGTTGAGATCAGAATCCACCACCAGCAAACCGCTGGCCACCGCATCCAGCAGCGGCTGCCCCAGCCGCCGCACCAACTTCCGGTCCGCCGGTCTTGAAGGCGGCGGCGCGGCCCCCTTGGGCGGTGACGGCGGGATCAGCATGGGCGCCTCGGCCCGCGCCCGGTCGGTGGTCAGCTTGCGGGCCGCCCCGATCAGCACCGCGCCCGGATTGACCACGGCCCACACCGGCAGGCGCGCCACCACCCCGCTCAACCGGCCCTTGGCCTCGAAACGCTCGCGGAACCGGCTGGCGGCGATCTGGTCCTGCATCTCCACCATGGCGCGGCCGGTCAGGAACACGCCCTGATTGGCGCCGAGCGCCAGCGCCGACGCCCCCGCGAAATCCCCCAGCACCGCCAGATACCGGTCCAGCGCCTCGCGGCAGTGGGGATCGGCGCCCGTGCGCGCGTACAGCGCCACCTCCAGCGGATCCAGCGGCTCGTCAGGCCGCGCGCCGGGCGCCCGCGCCAGCGCCTCATGCACATTGGCCAGTCCAGGCCAGGAGATCAGCCGTTCGTAGGACACCCGTCCGAACACCGCGCCCAGCCGGGCCAGCAATTCGAACTCCTCCGCATTGTCCGGGGCGAAGGCCAGGTGGCCCGCCTCGGTATCGATCACCCGGCAGCCGTCCGGCCCGATCTCCACGGCCGAGACACCCAGGCCGAAATCGGCGCTGACCACCGCATAGCGTCCTTCAGCCAGTCCTCCCACCGGCGCGTCCGCCGCTCCGATGGCCAGGGTGTCCCCGGCCTCCAGCCACTGCAGCGACAAGGCCGCCGCCGCCGCGTCATTGATCAGCGACAGGGTCTCGAAACCGAAGGTCTCGCAAAGCTCGTGGCGTGTGAAGGACCAGCCCGACTGGGTCACGGTGATCCGCTCGTCGTTGACCGGGGCCGCGACGGCCAGGCCGAGGCGGGACGGCAGCGGACGGCCCAGGCCCAGCGCATAAGCGCTCATCAGGCTACAGAGGCTGTCGCCCAGCCGGACCGGAACCTCCCGATACTGGGACAGGCGCGGGCGATCGCCGGTCGCCTCCATCAAGGCGAACCGACAGGCTTCCGGGCCAACGAAGGCCAGCAGGGCGTGATTGTCCAAGGCGCTCTCCCCAGTGCCTTTTCAGCAATGAGAGCGCTAACAAGGTTAAGGAAAAGATTTCAGCGTTCGGCGAATTCCTCAGCGTCCGGATTTTCGCTCAGCAATCGCCATCGATGCAGTTCTGGAACAGAACGGCCAGCCGCTCGCACAGTTTGGCGGTGTCTTCTTCCGACAGGCCATAACCGCCGGCCATGTCGCGGCTCAGCGCCATGCCCATCAGGACCCCCAGCACCATCCGCGAGCGGACTTCCACGTCCTCGCCGCCCAGCCATTTGATGAACGGCGCATAGAATCGCTCGTGCGTTGACTGGCGAATGATCTCCGCCGCCTTCTGCGACCCCATGGAGCGCAGCATGATGAGCAGGCCGTCCAGCTTGCAGTCATCCATCTCGGACGGATCATAGACCAGCTCATAAGCCAGCTCGCGGCCGAAGTCGGTGCGGTCGCCCTCGAACCAGTCCTTCGCATCGCCGCAACTGCGCAGCACCTCGGCGAACAGGTCCTCCTTGGAGCCGAAATAGCGGGACACCAGGGCCGCATCGACACCGGCCTCACGGCCGATGTCGCGCATGCCCACCTCGTCGTATCCCTTATGGGAGAACAGTTCGCGGGCGGATTCCAGAATCCGCACCCGCGTGTTCGCGGCGTTTCTGGGTCTTGCGGAACAGTCGGTCAGAACCAATCTCCAGTCAGTCGGAACAAGCGTCACAGTTTTTGAAGTCAACGACTGTTGACAAACATAGGCCATCGCGAGCAGTAAGTCATCAGACGTTGACTCGCGGCGATCTCCCCATCGCATACGTGGTCCGTCCCGACAGGAGAAGACCCCATGCGACCGTACCGCGTGATCGCCGCGAGCGCTTTTGCGTTGCTCGTCCTTTCCGGCTGTGGAGACCCCGCCGAGGGTCAGGCCCCGCCGGCCGCCGCCCCCGTTTCCGTGGCCACCCCCCTGGCGCGCCAGGTCACCGACTGGGACGAGTTCGTCGGCCGTTTCGAGGCCGTTCAGACCGTGGACGTGCGCGCCCGGGTGGGCGGCTACATCCAGGCCGTCCACTTCCGCGACGGGCAGATGGTCCAGCGCGGCCAACTTCTGTTCACCCTCGACCCCCGCCCGGCCCAGGCCGCCCTGGCCTCCGCCCGCGCTTCGGTGGCGCAGGCCGAGGCCCAGTTGAACCTGGCCCGCGCCGAATTCGCCCGCGCCGAGGGACTGCTGGAGGCCCAGGCCGTGTCCCAGGCCGAGTTCGACAGCGCCCGCGCCGCGGTCAGCCAGGCCGAAGCCGCCCTGGCCGGCGCCCAGGCCAATGCCCGCGCGCGCCAACTGGATCTGGAATTCACCCGCGTCACCGCCCCGTCGTCCGGCCGTGTGTCGGACCGCCGTGTGGACGTGGGTAATCTGGTGGCCGGGGGGTCGTCGGCCGCCGACGTCCTCACCACCATCGTGTCCGGCGGCCCGATCCACTTCACTTTCGAAGGTTCCGAAGCCCTGCTGCTGAAGTACCAGCGCGACGCCCGCTCCGGCGGCGGCGCCCCGGTGCGCATCCGCTTGCAGGACGAGGGCGACTATCGCTGGTCCGGCACGCTGGACTTCACCGACAACGCCATCGACGCCTCCTCCGGCACCATCCGCCTGCGCGCGGTGGTGAACAACGCCGACGGCTTCCTGACGCCCGGCATGTTCGGCCACGCCCGCGTCGCCGGCTCGGAGGCCTATCAGGCCCTGCTGGTGCCCGAGACCGCCATCGTCACCGACGGCCCGCGCCGCCTGGTCTATGTGGTCGGCGCCGACGGCGTGGTGGCGGGCAAGCCCGTTCAGCTGGGTCCGACGGTGGACGGACTGCGGGTCGTGCGCGCTGGCCTGGCGCCCGACGACCGGGTCATCGTCAACGGCCTGCAACGGGCCCAGCCCGGCCAGCCGGTGACGCCCCAGAACACCGAAATCACCATCGAGCCGCGTGAAGAGTCGCAGCCGGTGACCACCGCCCAGGCGGCGTCCACCGCGACCATCGCCGACTGATCGGGACAGGCTCCACGCCATGAATTTCTCACGCTTCTTCATCGACCGGCCGATCTTCGCGATCGTCATCTCGGTGGTCATCACCCTGATCGGCGCCTTCGCCTACCCGCTGCTGCCGCTGTCGCAGTATCCGGAGATCGCGCCGCCCACCATCGCGATCCAGGCCGCCTATCCCGGCGCCTCGGCCGAGACCCTGGCCGAGACCGTCGCCGCGCCCATCGAGCAGGAGGTGAACGGCGTCGAGAACATGCTCTACATGTCCTCCTCGTCCACCTCCGACGGGGTGGTGGCGGTGACCGTCACCTTCCAGCCGGGCACGGATCTGGATGCGGCCCAGGTGCTGGTCCAGAACCGGGTCGCCCTGGCCGAACCGCGCCTGCCGGAACAAGTGCGCCAGATCGGCGTGACAGTGAACAAGCAGGCCACCGACTTCCTGCTGCTGGTCGCCCTGACCTCGCCGGACGAGAGCCTCGACGTCGACTACATGGGCAACTACGCCAACTCGACGCTGCGTGACCGCATGCTGCGCATTGAGGGCGTGGGCCAGGTCCAGATCTTCGGCGGCGGCAACTACGCCATGCGCATCTGGATCGACCCGGCCAAGGCCGCGGCGCGCAACCTGACGGCGCCCGAGATCATCAACGCCCTGCGCGGCCAGAACACCCAGGCCGCAGCCGGCGCCATCGGCCAGCCGCCCTATACGGACAACGCCTCCGCCTTCCAGCTGCCCGTGCAGGTGCAAAGCCGGCTGTCGGATCCCGAACAGTTCGCCGATGTGGTCATCAAGACCGACGCCGAGGGCCGTGTCACCCGCGTCCGCGATGTGGCGCGGGTCGAGCTGGGCTCCCAGGACTACGGCATCCGGGGCTATTTCTCCGGCGAGCGCGGCGTGGGCATGGCCATCGTCCAGCAACCGGGCGCCAACGCCCTGAACACCGCCCACGCGGTCCTCGAGGAGATCGAGGCCCTGTCCGGCGACTTCCCGCCCGGCATGACCTATTCCATTCCCTACAACCCGACCGAATACGTCGAGCACTCGGTCGAGGCGGTGCAGCACACCCTGATCGAGGCCATCTTCCTGGTCATGATCGTGGTGCTGGTTTTCCTGCAGACCTGGCGCGCGGCGATCATCCCGATCATCGCCATTCCCGTGGCCCTGGTCGGCACCTTCGCCATCCAGCTGGCGCTGGGCTTCTCGATCAATTCCCTGTCCCTGTTCGCCCTGGTGCTGGCTGTGGGCATCGTGGTCGATGACGCCATCATCGTGGTGGAGAACGTGGAGCGCTATATCCGCGAAGGCCTGACCCCGCGCGAGGCCGCCTACAAGTCCATGCGCGAGGTGTCCGGCGCCCTGATCGCCATCAGCCTGGTGCTGGTCGCGGTGTTCGTGCCGACGGCTTTCGTGTCGGGCATCCCGGGCATCTTCTATCGCCAGTTCGCCGTCACCATCGCCGGCGCCACCATGATTTCCCTGCTGGTTTCGCTGACCCTGTCGCCGGCCCTGGCCGCCCTGCTGCTGAAGCCGCACAAGCCTCACGACGCGAACGCCCGCAAACGCGGCCCCATCGGGACCGGGTTCCACTACCTCGGCATGGCGGGCGCCAAATTCAATCAGGGATTCGACTGGCTGTCGGACCGCTACGGCCGCCTGACCGCACGGCTCGTGCGCACCGTCTCCATCGTGCTGATCATCTATGTGGGTCTGCTGGCCCTGACCGGGTGGCGGCTGATGGACACGCCCACCGGCTTCATCCCCGAGCAGGATCAGGGCTTCCTCATTGGCGTGGTGCAACTGCCGCCCGGCGCCTCGCTGGACCGCACCGAGGCCGCCATGACCCGCGCCGTGGAGATCGTCCGCGCGACCGAGGGCGTCGTCGATGTGGCCGCCTTCGCAGGTCTGGACGGCACCAGCTTCTCGGCGGGCTCGAACTCCGCGACCATGTTCATCCGTCTGGCTGATCACGGCGAACGTTCGGCGCCCGAGCTCACGGCCTCGGCCTTGGCCGGGCAGCTCAGCATGGCCGCCGGCGCCATCGAGGAAGCGCAGATCTTCATGATCGCACCGCCCGCGGTGCAGGGTCTCGGCAACGGCAACGGCTTCGTCATGATGGTTCAGGACCGTTCCGGCGCCGGCTATGAGGCTCTGCAAGGCGCCACCTACGCCATGATGGGCGCCGCCGCCCAGACGCCGGATCAGGTGCAGCAGGTGTTCAGCCTGTACAACACCGGCACGCCGCGCATTCAGGCCGACGTGGACCGCGACCGCGCCCTGATGATGGGGGTCCAGCCCGCCGATGTGTACGACACCCTCGGCATCTATCTGGGCTCGTCCTACATCAATGACTTCAACTATCTGGGCCGCACCTTCCGCGTCACCGCCCAGGCCGAGCCCGCCTACCGCGACGACATCTCCGACATCGCCAACCTTCAGACCCGCTCATCCTCGGGCGCCATGGTTCCGATCGGTTCGGTAGCGACGCTGAGCAACGACTCCGGCCCGGCGCGTGTGGTCCGCTACAACATGTTCCCGGCCTCCGAGCTTCAGGGACAGGCCGCCCCGGGCGTCTCGTCCGGACAGGCGCTGGCCACGATGGAGGCCATGGCCGCCCAGGCTCTGCCGGACGGGTTCAGCTATGAATGGACCGGCCTGGCCTATCAGGAGCAGCAGTCGGGCTCATCCTCGACCATGATCTTCCTGATGGCGGTGGTGTTCGTGTTCCTGGTGCTGGCCGCCCAGTACGAGGCCTTCACCCTGCCGCTGGCGGTCATCCTGATCGTGCCCATGTGCATCCTGGCGGCCCTGATCGGGGTCAATCTGAACGGGATGGACAACAACATCCTGACCCAGGTGGGCCTGGTGGTTCTGATCGCGCTGGCGGCCAAGAACGCCATCCTGATCGTGGAGTTCGCCAAACAGGCCGAGGAGAACGACGGGCTGAACCGCTGGGACGCCGCGGTCCGCGCCGCGCGCACCCGTCTGCGGCCGATCCTGATGACGTCCTTCGCCTTCATCTTCGGCGTGCTGCCCCTCGCCATCGCCACGGGTCCGGGCGCGGAGATGCGTCAGGCCCTGGGCGTGGCGGTGGTGTTCGGCATGGTCGGGGTGACCCTGTTCGGCCTGATCTTCACGCCGGTGTTCTACGTCATCTCCCGCTGGATTTCGGGCAAGCTGCCCAGGGCCCCCGAGAAGGACCGCGACCTGCCCACCACCTACGGCGCGCCGCCCCACGACCCCTATGATCCTGACGCGCCGGCGCCTGCCGCCGGCCGGACCGGAGACCACTGATGACCCCCCGCCTGTCCACTTCCGCCCGTTTCCTCTCCGCCGCCTGCGCAACGGCTCTCCTGTCGGCGTGCGCGGTGGGGCCAGGGGCGCCCGAGGCCACCCTCCCCCCCCCTGCCTCGGGCGCCTTCATCGGCCAGGGGCTGACCACGCAGGTCAGCCCCGCCCAGGCCCGCAGCGACTGGTGGCGTCTGTACGATGATCCCGTGCTGGACGGCCTGGTGCTCCAGGCCCTGGCCGAGAACAACGAACTGGAAGCCGCCGCTGCCAACCTGCGTCTGGTGCGCGCGTCGCTGAGCGAGGCGCGTTCCGCCCGCCTGCCGTCCACCAGCGTGGGCGCGTCAGGCCAGTACGGCCGCCAGTCCGCCTACGCCGTCGATCCGGCGGCGACCGGACCGCTGGACGAGGGCGAGACCTATGACGTGGGTCTGGACGTGGCCTATGAGATCGACCTGTTCGGACGGGTGTCCTCGGCCATTCGCGCCGCCCGCGCCGACGCCGACGCGGCCCAGGCCGCGCTGGAGGTGGTTCAGGTCACTGTGGCGGCTGAAACGGCGCGCGCCTACGCCGACGCCTGTTCCGCCAACGCCCGGATCGCGGTCACCGAGCGCACCATCGGGCTGCAGCAGGAAACCGCCGACCTCACCCAGCGCCTGCTGGATCTGGGCCGGGGCACCGGGCTGGACACCGCCCGCGCGGACTCGGCGCTGCAGTCCACCCGCGCCACCCTGCCGCCCCTGAGGGCCCAGCGCGACGCCGCCCTGTTCCGCCTGTCCACCCTCACCGGGGTCACCCCGGCCGAGGCCAGCCAGGCCGCGCGCGACTGCGCCCGTCCGCCCCAGCTGACCCAGCCCGTCCCCATCGGCGACGGGGCGGCCCTGCTGGCCCGCCGGCCGGACGTGCGCCGGGCGGAACGCGAGCTGGCCGGCGCCGCCGCACGGGTGAACGTGGCCGTCGCCTCCCTCTATCCGACCATCCAGCTCGGCGGGTCTCTGGGCGCGACCGCGTTGGATGCGTCCGACCTCGGCGACGATACGGCCTTCCGCTTCAATGTCGGACCTTTGATCAGCTGGTCCTTCCCCAACATCGCCGCCATCCGCGCGCGCATTGCCCAGGCCGAGGCCGGGACCGACATCGCCCTGGCCAATTTCGACCAGACGGTGCTGGTGGCGCTGCAGGAGACCGAGACGGCCCTGTCGGCCTACGCCAACGAACTGGACCGTCGCGCGGCCCTGACCACGGCCCGGAACCGCGCGGCGGACGCCGAGCGGCTGTCGCGGCTGCGTTTCGACGCCGGCGCCGACAGCTTCCTGACCCTGCTGGACGCCCAGCGGACCCTGGCCCAGGCCGACGCCGCCCTGGCCGCGTCAGAGGCTCAGGTCAGCAATAACCAGATCACCCTGTTCAAGGCTCTGGCGGGCGGATGGGGTGTTGCGGAGTAGTCCTCAGCAGCGGTGACGTCGTCGCCGCAGATTGATCCAGTGGGCGGCGCTCAGCAGAAGGGCGCCGGCCACGGTGATCGGCGTCTCCATGGCATGGCTGGGCCACTCGGCCGCGCCCAGAACCAGCGCCGTCAGCCCCAGCGCCGCCAGCGACAAGGGCAAAGGCCGCAGGGCCCCGCGCGGCGGCCAGGCCAGGGTCCAGATGGACAGCGGCGCCGCCACGGCCACGAAGGCCCAGTGCGCCCAGGCCGCTTCCGTGGCCAGGCCGAGCATGGGGAGGAACGCCGCCGCCACCGGCAGGGCCAGGCAATGGGCGAGGCAGGCCATGGACAGGCCGATGGCGGCCATGTCGCCCCAGGATCGGACGACGGCGCGGGGGGCTGCGGCGGGGGCGTTCATGCGGAATCCTTCGATGACCCCGCTCATATGTTATTCTATAACACCAGCGCAAGATGCGCCCATGAAAAACGCCGCCCGGCGAACCGGACGGCGTTTTGGTTTCGACGGACGTCTGTAGCGTCAGAAGCCGGCGGTCAGGCTGAGGACGACGCGGCTGTCGAAGATGTCCCCCCAGTTGTGCTCGTCGGTGTCGTGGTAGCGCAGGTCCACGCCGAACACATCGTTGAAGGCGTACCCCACGCCCAGATTCCAGCTCAGATAGTCGGCGCCGGAATCCACCCACTGCTGGCCCACCGCACCCGACACGCTCCACTGCGGCGCGGGTTCGACGGCGAAGTTGGCCTCCAGATAGGTGGCGTCATCCTCGGCGCCGAAGAAGTCCGGCGAATAGGCCAGCTTCAGGCCGTATGTCGCCGCCCCAATGGCGCGCGACACCGCCGCGGACGCTTCGGTGAAGTCATAGTCCGAGCCGTCCGGATCCCCCAGGTACATGTAGTGGGTGATGCCGAAGTCCCAGTCGAAGCCGCCGACCGACGGCGCGACACCCAGATAGATGTCCCACTCGGCGTCGGTGTCGTCGCCGAAATCGACCGTCGAGGCCCAGGTCCCCGCATAGAAGATCCCGGACTCGTAATCCACACCGCCCTGGATGGCGAAATCCTCGTCGGACTGGCTGACGCCCCGCCAGACATAGTCCGAGGTGGCGGTGAGGTTGAAGCTGAAATCCTGGGCCGAGGCAGCGCCGGCCAGGGCGAGAACGGCGGCGGAGCAGACAGACGCGATCACTGTTTTCATTGGATATCCCCTCTTTGAGTTCGTTGGTTGAAAGCCTCTGAGCCTTCAGATCACCCCCGGGCGGTAGGGAGAGCGGGACCCCCTCGATCCCGCTCTCCCGTCCCCCTCCGCCCCGCGGAATGAGACGACGGAGCTAGTGCTCCAGCGCCTCGCCATGGATCACGGTGTCGAGACCGGTCTCCTCCTCCTCGGGCCGCACGCGCAGGCCCGTGGTGAACTTGCAGATCAGCAGGATGAGGAAGGTGCCCACCGCGCTCCATGCGATGGTCCAGGCCAGGCCCAGGGCCTGGGTCGGGACATTGGCGCCTTCCGACACGCTGTTGATGGCGGTGGTGGCGAACACGCCGGTCAGCAGCGCGCCGAGCAGGCCGCCGGCGCCGTGGATGCCGAAGACGTCCAGGCTGTCGTCGTAGCGCAGCAGCTTCTTGATCCAGACCGAGGCCGCGTAGCAGACCGGACCGGCGATCAGGCCGATGATGACCGCGCCCTTGGGATCGACGAAACCCGCCGCCGGGGTGATGGCGACCAGACCGGCCACCAGACCCGACAGCACGCCGATCAGCGAGGGTTTGCGCTTCTCGATGACCTCGATCAGCTTCCAGCTGAGCGACGCCGCCATGGCGGCCAGCAGGGTGTTCAGTATGGCAACGCCGGCGATGGCGTCCGCAGCCCAGGCCGAGCCGGCGTTGAAACCGAACCAGCCCACCAGCAGCAGGCTGGCGCCGATCAGGGTCAGGACCGGGTTGTGGGCCACGATCGGACCCGCGCCATAGCCCTTTCTCGGGCCGAGGAAGATGGCGCAGACCAGACCCGCCACGCCGGAGTTCACGTGAACCACCGCGCCGCCGGCGAAGTCGAGCACGCCCATGCCGCCCAGGAAGCCGCCGCCCCACACCCAGTGACAGATGGGCGAATAGACGAAGAGCGTCCACAGGGCCGTGAACAGCAGCAGCGCCGAGTACTTCATGCGCTCGGCGAAGGCGCCCGTGACCAGGGCGGGCGTGATGATGGCGAAGGTCAGCTGGAAGGCGATCCAGAGATATTCAGGCAGACCCGGAGCCGCGCCATAGGCCGTCTCCATGCCGACCCCGTTCAGGAACATGGCCTGAAGTCCGCCGACCACGGCGTTGACTTGCTCTCCGCTGAATCCGGCGATGGGCTGACCCACCCCGAAGGCCAGGCTGTAGCCTGCGACGAACCAGCACAGGCTGACCACCGCCGCCACGCCCACCGACTGGGTGATGGTGGCGATGACGTTTTTGCGCCGCACCATGCCGCCGTAGAAGAGCGCCAGACCCGGCAGGGTCATCAGCAGCACCAGGGCCGTGGAGGTCAGGATCCAGCTGGTGGCCGCACCGTCGATCTCGGCCACCGCCTGGTGGTCGAGCAGTTCCGGTCCGGGCGCGGCCTCCTCGGCGGCCGCGGCCTCTTCGATGGTCACGGTGCTGGCGGCGCCCGCCCCGCTGTCCGCCGCGGCTTCAAGAGCCTCCGGCGCGGCTTCGGCCGCAGGCGCAGCCAGCGCCGCCGGGTCCGCAGTCGCGGGGGTGGCGAACGCGCCCCCCGCGTAGAACAACGCCATGGTTAGAATGCATAGCCCGACAAAGCCGGGCAGTCGGTTCCAGATCTTGGTCACTGATATTACCCCCTGGTTGGTTATCCCGCAGGTGCGAACTGTTTAACGCATTTGCGAAATGCGCAAGAGGCTTTGCCGTGGTCGGAGCACAATTGTTGCCAAATTCACGCGGACGGACCTTGCGCGCGACTAATTTATTGCGCCAAGAACCACCTGCCCATAGAGTTTTCGCCCGCACTTGCGAGAGGGATTTGATTTGGCTGACGCGAACCAGAAGTTCGTGACCGTTCCGCACGCCGGTCCTGCGAAGGCCGCCGCGTCCGAACGCGTGCGCGATTTCGACGAGATCTACGCCTCGTTCCGGGTCGCTGAAGGCACAAGCCAGTCCAGCCGCTGCGCCCAGTGCGGCGTGCCGTTCTGCCAGTCCGGCTGTCCCTTGCAGAACAACATCCCTGACTGGCTGCGCCTGGCCTCCGAGGGCCGTATCGAGGAAGCCTGGCGGCTGTCCGAAGCCACCAGCGCCATGCCCGAAATCTGCGGCCGCATCTGCCCCCAGGACCGCCTGTGCGAAGGCGCCTGCACCCTGGAGCAGGCCGGCTGGGAGACGGTCACCATCGGCTCGGTGGAGAAGTGGCTGGGCGACCAGGCGTTCGACAACGGCTGGATCTCGCCTCTGCGCCCCCTGACGGAACTGGGGCGGTCAATCGGCATCATCGGCGCCGGGCCGGCCGGTCTGGCCGCCGCGGACCGGCTGCGGTCGGCGGGCTACGCCGTCACCATCTATGACCGCCACGACCGCGCGGGCGGCCTGCTGACCTACGGCATCCCCGGCTTCAAGCTGGAGAAGCATGTGGTCGCCCGCCGTGTGGACCGCCTGATCGAGGGCGGCGTGAAATTCCGGCTCAACACCGACATCGGCAAGGACATCGCCTTCGACGACCTGCGCGGCGCCCATGACGCGGTGCTGGTGGCCACGGGGGTCTATCAGGCCCGGCGGCTGTCGGCGCCCGGCTGCGGCTCCAACGGCGTGGTGGCCGCGCTGGACTATCTGATCGCGTCCAACCGCAAGGGTTTCGGCGACGCCGTGGCCGCCTACGACGACGGTCCCCTGAACGCCGAGAGCAAGCGGGTGGTGGTCATCGGCGGCGGCGACACGGCCATGGACTGCGTGCGCACCGCCGTGCGTCAGGGGGCGACCTCGGTCACCTGCGTCTATCGCCGCGACCGGGACAACATGCCCGGCAGCGCCCGCGAGACCACCAACGCCGAGGAGGAAGGCGTCCGCTTCGAATGGCTGGCGGCGCCCAAGGCGGTGCTGGGCGGCTCGGACGGCGTCACCGGCCTGCGCGCGGCGCGCATGGCCCTGTCGGCCCCGACCCTGGACGGCCGCTGGACGGTCGAGGAGGCGCCCGGCGGCGAGTTCGACCTGCCCGCCGACCTGATCATCGAGGCCCTGGGCTTTGAACCGGAGAACCTTCCTGTCATCTTCGACGCCGACGATCTGGCGGTGACCGACTGGAAGACCCTGCGTGTCGCCGCCCACGGCTTCGCCACCACCCTGCCCGGCGTATTCGCTGCGGGCGACATCGTGCGCGGCGCCTCTCTCGTGGTCTGGGCCGTGCGTCAGGGACAGGACGCCGCCGCCGAAATCGACCAGTGGCTGCGTAATCAGGACTCCGTTGCGGCATGACGTTCGACCCCAAGCACTACCTGGCCCAACGTGACGCCCTGGCGGCGGCCCACGCCTATGAACCCACGTCCGAGCGGGACGCCTGCGGCGTCGGTCTGGTCGCCGCCCTGGACGGCCAGCCGCGCCGCGAGGTGGTCGAACTGGCCCTCAAGGCCCTGAAGGCCATCTTCCACCGGGGCGCGGTGGACGCCGACGGCAAGTCCGGGGACGGCGCCGGCATCCTGATCGGCATGCCGCGCGCCTTCTTCGAGGCCCAGGTGCGCGACACCGGTCACACGCCCCGTCCCGGCCCCATCGCCGTGGGCCAGGTGTTCCTTCCCCGCACCGATCTGGGGGCCCAGGAGCGCGCCCGCACCCTGGTCGAGAGCGAGGTCCTGAAAGCCGGATTCTATCTGTACGGCTGGCGTCAGGTCCCCCACCGCATCGAGGTTCTGGGCGAGCGCGCCGCCGCCACTCGCCCCGAGATCGAACAGATCATGCTGGCGCCGCCCGACGATCTGGAGGGCGAGGCGCTGGAGCGGGCCCTGTTCCTGCTGCGCCGCCGCATCGAGAAGCGCGCCCAGGCCAAGGGTCTGGCCGAGTTCTACGTCTGCTCCCTGTCGGCCCGCTCGGTCATCTACAAGGGCATGATGCTGGCCGAGGCGCTGGACGAGTTCTATCCGGACCTGACCGACCCGCGCATGGAGGCGCCGGTGGCCCTGTTCCACCAGCGATACTCCACCAACACCTTCCCGGAATGGCGGCTGGCCCAGCCTTTCCGCATGCTGGCGCACAACGGCGAGATCAACACCCTGCGCGGCAACGCCAACTGGATGCGCAGCCACGAGATCCGCATGACCGCCGACGCCTTCGGGGCCGACGACGCCACGGTCAAGCCGGTGATCCAGGCCTCGGGCTCCGACTCCGCCGCACTGGACAATGTGTTCGAGGTGCTGGTCCACGCCGGGCGCCCCGCGCCCATGGTCAAGGCCCTGCTGATCCCCGAGGCGCGCCTGCCCGGGCTGATGAAGCCCGAGCACGAGGCGCTCTACGCCTATTGCAACGCGGTGATGGAGCCGTGGGACGGCCCCGCCGCCATCTGCGCCACCGACGGCCGCTGGGTCGTGGCGGGCAAGGACCGCAACGGCCTGCGCCCCCTGCGCGCCGCCCTCACCACCGACGGCCTGCTGATCTGCGGCTCCGAGGCGGGCATGACCGGCGTGGCCGAGGAGCGCATCGCCGAGCGCCGCCACATCGGCCCCGGCCGCATGATCTGCGTCGATCTGGAGGCGGGCCGCTTCTACGACGAAGCCGAGACCATCGACCGTCTGGCCGAGGATCACCCCTACGCCGAGTGGCTGGACAACATGGTGGAGCTGGAGCCCATGATCGGGCCCGGCGACGAGCCGCGCCGCCTGGACGGCGAGGCCCTGGTGCGCGCGCAGGCCGCGGTGGGCTGGACCGACGAAGACATCGAGAGCCTGCTGGACCCCATGGCCGCCGACGGCAAGGAGGCGGTGGGCTCCATGGGCGACGACACCCCGCCCGCGGTCCTGTCCCATCAGGACCGGCCCTTCAGCCACTATTTCCGCCAGCAGTTCGCCCAGGTCACCAACCCGCCCATCGACTCCCTGCGCGAAGCGGGGGCCATGAGCCTGAAGACCCGGTTCAAGAACCTCGGCAATATCCTGGCCCAGGACGAGACCCAGACCCGGGTGTTCGTGCTGGAGTCCCCGGTCCTGACCACCGGCATGTACGAGCGCATGCTGCTGGCCGTGGGTGCGGGCGCCACCATCCACATCGACTGCACCTTCATCGCACCCCCTGAGGGCGCGAAGCCGGGCGAGGCCCTGCGTCAGGCGCTGGACCGCATCCAGGGCGAGGCGGTCCAGGCGGCCGCTGACGGCGCGGCCCTGATCGTGCTGACGGACGAACACATGGGCCCCGGCCGCCCGCTGGCGCCCATGATCCTCGCGGCTGCGGCGGTGCACGCCCGGCTGGTGGACGAGGGCCTGCGCTCGTTTGTCTCCATCGTGGTGCGCACGTCGGAAGCCATCGACGCCCACGCCTTCGCGGTGCTGGTCGGGGTCGGCGCCACGGCGGTCAACGCCTGGCTGGCGCAGGAGACCTTCCAGGACCGCATGGACGCGGGCCGCTATCCCGGCCTGACGCTCCGCGACGCCTGCCTGAACTACAAGAAGGCGGTCGAGGCGGGTCTGATGAAGATCCTCGCCAAGAAGGGCATCTCGGTCATCTCCGCCTATCGCGGCGGCTATGAGTTCGAGGCGCTGGGCCTGTCGCGGGCGCTGGTCAACGAGTTCTTCCCCGGCATGGTCTCGCGCATCTCCGGCGTCGGCCTGGCGGGCATCGAGGCCCAGATGGTGCGCAAGGCGAAACGCGGCTTCGAGGCCGCCCGCCCGGCCCGCCGCATCGGCGGTTCGCACCGCATCCGTGCCGGCGAGGAGACCCACGGCTGGGACGCTGAGATGATCCACCGCCTGCAGGACGCCACCACGCGCGGCGACTACAAGCGGTTCAAGGCCTATTCCCGCCGCGCCCGCGAACTGCCGTCCATCGCGCTCAGGGACCTGCTGGACTTCCGCGAGGCGGAGCGCCCCGCGCCCCTGGACGAGGTCGAGAGCGTCAACGAAATCCGCAAGCGGTTCGTCACCCCGGGCATGAGCCTGGGCGCCCTGTCGCCCGAGGCGCACGAGACCCTGAACATCGCCATGAACCGCATCGGCTCGCGCTCGGTGTCGGGCGAGGGCGGCGAGGATCCGGAGCGCTACAAGCCCCGCGCCAACGGCGACAATCCAAACTCGGCCATCAAGCAGGTGGCCTCGGGCCGGTTCGGCGTCACCGCCGAATATCTGAACCAGTGCCGCGAGATCGAGATCAAGGTGGCCCAGGGCGCCAAGCCCGGTGAAGGCGGCCAGCTGCCCGGCTTCAAGGTCACCGAGTTCATCGCCCGCATGCGTCATTCGACGCCGGGCGTGGGCCTGATCAGCCCGCCGCCGCACCACGACATCTACTCCATCGAGGATCTGGCCCAGCTCATCTACGACCTGAAGCAGATCAACCCCGACGCCCGGGTCACGGTGAAGCTGGTCTCCTCCGCCGGCATCGGCGCGGTGGCGGCGGGCGTGGCCAAGGCGAAGGCCGACATCATCCTCATCTCCGGCCACAACGGCGGCACGGGCGCCTCCGCCATGGGCTCCATCAAGCATGCGGGCATGCCGTGGGAGATGGGTCTGGCCGAGGCCCATCAGGTGCTGGGCCTGAACGGCCTGCGCGACCATGTGCGCCTGCGCACCGACGGCGGCATCCGCACCGGCCGGGACGTGGTCATCGCCGCCCTGCTGGGGGCCGAGGAGTTCGGCATCGGCACCGCCAGCCTGATCGCCGTGGGCTGTTTGATGGTGCGCCAGTGCCACTCCAACACCTGCCCCGTGGGCGTCTGTGTTCAGGACGAGCGCCTGCGCGCCATGTTCACCGGCACGGCGGACAAGGTGGTCAACCTGTTCAGCTTCATCGCCGAGGAGACGCGCGAGGTTCTGGCGTCCCTGGGCCTGCGTTCGCTGGACGAGGCCGTCGGCCGCACCGACCTGCTGCGTCAGGTCTCGCGCGGCGGCGCCGAACTGGATGATCTGGACCTGAATCCCTTGCTGGTGCGCGTGGACAGCGGCCTGCAGGTGCGGCGCGGACCAGAGGCCCGACGCAATCCCGTGCCCGACACCCTCGACGCCCAGGTGGTGCGCGACGCCGCCCCCTTCCTGGAGCGGCGCGAGAAGATGCAGCTGACCTATTCGGTCCGCAATGTGCAGCGCGCCATCGGCACGCGCACCTCCAGCCACATCGTGCGCAAATACGGCTCGGACCTGCCCGACGGACATCTGACCCTGAAGCTGCGCGGCTCGGCCGGCCAGTCGCTGGCCGCCTGGGGCATGAAGGGCCTCAAGATCGAGCTGGACGGCGAGGCCAACGACTATGTGGGCAAGGGCCTGTCCGGCGCCGAGATCGTGGTGCGCCCGACCCGGTGGATGGAGCGCCAGGCCATCGTCGGCAACACCTGCCTGTACGGCGCCACCTCCGGCGCACTGTACGCCGCGGGCATGGCGGGCGAGCGCTTCGGGGTCCGCAACTCCGGCGCCACGGCGGTGATCGAGGGCTGCGGCGCCCACGGCTGCGAATACATGACCGGCGGCGCCGTGGTGATCCTGGGCCGGGTCGGCTGGAACTTCGCCGCGGGCATGTCCGGCGGGCGGGTCCATGTGCTGGACGAGGACGGTGACCTGGCCGCCCACGTCAACGCGGACTCCGTCGTGCTGGGCCCGGTGGTCGGCGCCTCGGCCGACGCGCTGAAGGCTCTGGTGGAACGCCACGCGCTCGAGACCGGCTCGCCCAAGGCGCGCCGCCTGCTGGAGAACTGGCCCACCGCGCTCAAGCGCTTCGTGGAGATCCTGCCGGCAGAGACTGCCGCCAGGGCTTCCCTGAAACGCGCCTAGGGCCGGCATAGCCACAATTCGCAAAGGGTGGTCTCGCGCGCCTCACATGCCATATGTCGGGCGACCAGCCTTGCAGGACCGCCATGACCGACACGACCGCCCATCCCGCCGACGCCCGCATCGTCATCGTCGGCGCGGGTCATGCAGGCGGCTCGGCGGCGGCGTTCCTGCGCCAGTACGGCCATGAGGGTCCCATCGTCCTGATCGGCGACGAGGCGGCCATCCCCTACCAGCGCCCGCCCCTGTCCAAGGCCTGGCTGAAGGGCGAGGCGGACATCGAGGCGGTCGAGCTGCGCCCCGCCTCCTGGTACGCCGAAAACCACGTGGACCTGCGCACCGAAACCGCCGCTGTCGCCATCGACCGCGACGCCCGAACGGTCACGCTCAACGATGGATCGAGCCTTGCCTACGATGTCCTGATCCTCGCCACGGGCTCCCGCGCCCGGCGTCTGGATATTCCCGGCGCCGACCTGCCCGGCGTCCTGGCCTTGCGCACCTTCACCGAGGCCGAGGCCCTGAAGGCGGTGCTGAAGCCGGGCGCGCGGCTCGCCGTGGTCGGCGGCGGCTATGTGGGGCTGGAGGCCGCCGCCTCGGCCCGCGCCCTGGGCGCCGCGGCCGTCATCATCGAGCGCGAGGCCCGCTGTCTGGCCCGCGTCGCTTGCGGCCCCCTGTCGGACTTCTTCCAGGATCTTCACCGCGGCCACGGCGTATCGCTGGAACTGAACGCCGCCGTGTCCGGCTTCGAGGATGCGGACGGCGTCCTCACCGGCGTGCGTCTGGAGGATGGCCGTGTCATCCCCTGCGACATCGCCCTGATCGGCGTCGGCGGGGTGGCCAATGACGAACTGGCGCGTGCGGCGGGGATCCCGTGTGAGAACGGCGTGGTGGTGGACCATCAGGCCCGCACCAGCGACCCCGCCATCTTCGCCATCGGCGATGTGACTTGGCGCCCCCTGCCGCTCTACGAGGACCGCTCGTTCCGTCTCGAAAGCGTGCCCAATGCGCTGGAGCAGGCCAAGCAGGCCGCCGCCGCCGTCACCGGCCGCCCCGCACCCGCGCCCGAGACGCCCTGGTTCTGGTCCGACCAGTACGACGTCAAACTCCAGATCGCCGGCCTGCCCTTCGAGGCCGACGACGTGGTGGTGCGCGGCGATCCCGCCGCAGCCAAATTCGCCGTGTTCCATCTGAAGGGCGACCGGGTCCGCGCGGTGGAGGCGGTAAACGCTGCGCCGGAGTTCATGATGGGCAAGCAGCTCATCGCCAGGGCGACCCCCGTCGACCGCGCGAAACTGGCTGACCCCGCCGTGTCCATGAAAGCGGTGGCGGCATGAGCGGCTGGCGCTTCTGGATCGACCGGGGCGGCACCTTCACCGACATCGTCGCCCGCGCGCCGAACGGCGCCCTGACCACCACCAAGCTGCTGTCCGACAATCCCGAGCGCTACGCCGACGCCGCCACCGAGGGCGTGCGCCGCATCCTGGACGCCGCGCCCGGTCCGGTGCCCGCTGGTCAGGTGGACGCCGTGCGCATGGGCACCACCGTGGCCACCAACGCCCTGCTCGAGCGCAAGGGCCAGCCCACCGTCCTCGCCATCACCGGCGGCTTCGGCGACGCCCTGCGCATCGGCTGGCAGAGCCGCCCGGAGCTGTTCGTCCGCCACATCAAGCTGAACGACCAACTCTATGACCGCGTGGTCGAGGTCGACGAGCGCCTGACTGTGGACGGCGCCGTGGACCGTCCGCTGGACGAGGCCAAGACCCGCGCCGACCTGACCGCCGCCCACGCCGCCGGCTTACGCGCCGTGGCCATCGTCCTCGTCCACGGCTGGCGCTTCACCAACCATGAGACTCGCGTGGCGGAAATCGCGCGCGAGGTCGGCTTCACCCAGATCTCGGTCAGCCACGAGGTGGGCGCCCTGATCAAGCTGATCGGGCGCGGCGACACCACCGTGGCCGACGCCTATCTGTCGCCCGTGCTGGCCGCCTATGTGGACCGGGTCGGCGCCGATCTGGGCCCCGACGTCCCGCTGCTGTTCATGCAGTCCTCCGGCGGCCTGACGGCGGCGGACGCCTTCCGGGGCAAGGACGCCATCCTGTCCGGTCCCGCAGGCGGGGTGGTGGGCATGGCCGAGACCGCGCGTCAGGCCGGCTTCGAGCGCGTCATCGGCTTCGACATGGGCGGCACCTCCACCGATGTCTCCCACTTTTCGGGCGAGTACGAGCGCACCTCTGACGCCGTGGTGGCCGGGGTCCGCCTGCGCGCGCCCATGCTGTCGATCCACACCGTGGCGGCGGGCGGCGGCTCCATCTGCCGCTTCGAGGGCGGGCGCATGCGGGCCGGGCCGGAGTCCGCCGGCGCCGTGCCCGGACCGGCCGCCTATCGCCGGGGCGGCCCCCTGACCGTGACCGACTGCAACGTCATGCTGGGCAAGCTGCGGCCCGAGTTCTTCCCCGCCGTGTTCGGCCCCGAGGCGGACCAGCCGCTGGACGCCGAGGTGGTGCGCGCGCGCTTCGCCGCCCTGTCGGATCAGGTGAAGGCCGAAACCGGCCGCGACCTCGCCCCCGCCGATCTGGCCGAGGGCTTCGTGGCCATCGCGGTCCAGAACATGGCCGAGGCCATCAAGGCCATCTCCATCAGCCGGGGCCACGACGTCACCGGCTACGCCCTGAACTGTTTCGGCGGCGCGGGCGGCCAGCACGCCTGTCTGGTGGCCGACGCCCTCGGCATGACCACGGTGATGCTGCACCCGTTCGCCGGCGTGCTGTCGGCCTACGGCATGGGTCTGGCCGAAGTTCGCGCCATCCGCCAGGCCACCGCCGCCCTGCCCCTGTCGCCCGACAACGACCCCGACCTGGCCGCCCGCGTCGCCGATCTGGACGCCGCCGCCCGCGCCGAACTGACCGCCCAGGGCTTCGCCGACACCGCCCTGCAGACCCTGCCCCGCGCCGAGATCAAATACGCCGGAACCGACACGCCGCTGACGGTCACCTTCGGCCCGGCCGACGCCATGACGGCCGCCTTCGAGACCGCCCACCGACGCCGCTTCGGCTTCGTGGCCGAGGGCAAGCCTCTGGTGGTGGAGACGCTGGAGGTCGAGGCCGTCGCCGCCTCTGACCAGGGCGCGGGCGATCTGGCCCCGCCCCCCGCAACCGCCGCCGAGCCCGTCGCCCGCGTCCCCGTCCGCATGGCCGGCGCCGATCACGACGCGCCCGTCTGGCGCCGCGAGCACCTGGACGCCGACGCCGCCGTGGACGGCCCCGCCATCATTCTGGAGGACACCGGGACAACGGTGCTCGAGCCCGGCTGGCGCGCCACGGTGGACGCCCACGCCAATCTGATCCTGAAGCGCGTCGTCCCCTTGCCCGCCCGCACGGCCTTGGGGACCGAGGCTGATCCCATCCTGCTGGAAGTGTTCAACAGCCGCTTCATGGCCTGCGCCGAACAGATGGGCGAGGCCCTGCGCGCCACCGCCTATTCGGTGAACATCAAGGAGCGGCTGGACTTCTCCTGCGCCGTCTTCGACGCCGGCGGCGCCCTGATCGCCAACGCCCCGCACATCCCCGTCCACCTGGGCTCCATGGGCGAGAGCATCCGCACCGTGATCCGCCAGCGTTCAGATGGACGAGGCCAAGAGAGGGGCATGCGGCGCGGCGATGTCTACATGCTCAACGCCCCCTACAACGGCGGCACCCACCTGCCCGACATCACCGTCATCATGCCGGTGTTCCTCGAGGGCGACGACGCCCCCGCCTTCTTCGTCGCCGCGCGCGGCCACCACGCCGACGTGGGCGGAACCACCCCCGGCTCCATGCCCCCGGACTCCACCACGGTGGACGAGGAAGGCGTGCTGATCGACGACTTCCTGCTGATCGACGAAGGCGCCCTGCGCGAGGCCGAAACCCGCGCCCTGTTCGCCTCGGGCCGCTATCCGTCGCGCAACGTCGACCAGAACCTCGCCGACCTGATGGCCCAGGTCGCCGCCTGCACCCGCGGCGCCGACGAGCTGATCCGCATGGTGGACGAGTTCGGCCGCCCGGTGGTCGCCGCCTACATGGGCCACGTCCAGGACAACGCCGAGGAGGCCGTGCGCCGCGCCATCGCCGCCCTGAAGCCCGGCGCCTTCGACTACGAAATGGACGACGGCGCGGTTATCCGCGTGACCATCGACATCGATCCCGCCGGACGCCGTGCGGTGGTCGATTTCACCGGGACCAGCGGCCAGCGGCCGACCAATTTCAACGCGCCCCTGTCCATCACCCGCGCGGCGGTCCTGTACGTCTTCCGCACCCTGGTGGACGACGCCATTCCCCTGAACGAGGGCTGCCTCAAACCCATCGAGCTGATCGTGCCCGAAGGCTCCATGCTGAACCCCCGCCATCCCGCCGCTGTGGTGGCCGGAAACGTGGAGACCAGCCAGGCGGTGGTGGATGCGCTGTACGGCGCCCTGGGCGTGCTGGCCGCCAGCCAGGGCACCATGAACAATTTCACCTTCGGCGACGACGCGCGCCAGTACTACGAGACCATCGCCGGGGGCTCGGGCGCCGGCCCGGATTTCGACGGCGCCGCCGCGGTCCAGACCCACATGACCAACAGCCGCCTGACCGATCCCGAGGTGCTGGAAAGCCGCTTCCCCGTTCTGCTGGAGGAATTCTCCATCCGACGCGGCTCCGGCGGCGCGGGCGCGCACAGGGGCGGCGACGGAACCGTTCGGCGCCTGCGCTTCCTGGAGCCCATGACCGCCTCGATCCTGTCCAACCACCGCCGCGTCCCGCCTTTCGGCGTGAACGGCGGCGAGCCGGGCGCCACCGGCGTCAATCGCATCGAACGCCACGACGGCCGCACAGAGGACCTGCCCTCCACCGCCCGCGCGGACATGGATCCCGGCGACGTCTTCATCATCGAAACGCCGGGCGGCGGGGGATACGGCAAGCCCTGATCCGTGCCTCAGGCGCGAAGGAAGCGGAATCCCGCATTTCCGCAGTCCAATGCCTTGCCGGACAAGGGTGTGCGGCCGCGCAGCCCCCTTTTTGCCCCCCCCTGCTTCCGGGCGCCCCATACTGGCCGGATGCCCTTCGTCCAACCCGGCCCCGCCCACGTCCAAGCGCGATCAGTCAGTCGCCCGGCGCCGCTATGCCGCGTCCGCGGAGTGCAACGGCGAAATTCAATTTCGCTGAATTCATTCAGGAAAATCGAAAAAGTTGCACGCCGATTGCACTGTTTTTCAGTCCCAATGTCCCGGCGCATGCGGGAAACTCAGGTTCCGGTAGTGCGCCAGATCATGCGCCGGCGGGGCATGGCCCTCAGGCATCGGCAGGCCGTTCAGGCTGCGCCAGTAGGCGATGGACGAATCCCGCCACCACCGCGCCTCGTCCTCCTGAATGGCGAGGAAGTCGGCGACCTCGGAATGGCGCCGCGCGTCAACGTGATCGGCCAGCCCGGCCCATGTCCGGCGCATCTCGCCCACCGCATCGACGCCCCGGTCATAGCGCGCCACCAGCTCGTCCCACAGCGGCCGTCCGGACGGCATGGGATGGTCCCACGGCAGATGGTGGAACCACAGCAGGAACCGCTCGTCGATCTGCGCCGGATCGGCGAAGCGGGCCGTTGCGTCCGGCGCGTACTGGCTCACCGCATTGCTGCCCGAGGCCGTAC
This sequence comes from Brevundimonas sp. BAL450, assembly GCF_015767455.1. Classification (NCBI taxonomy): domain Bacteria; kingdom Pseudomonadati; phylum Pseudomonadota; class Alphaproteobacteria; order Caulobacterales; family Caulobacteraceae; genus Brevundimonas; species Brevundimonas sp. BAL450. The sequence continues at coordinate 54,210 of NZ_JADWOW010000062.1, read as the reverse complement.
GGTCGAACCCGATGCCCTCCGCGTCCGCCCGGTGGAAATAGGTGGGGTTCCAGTCGGCCCGCGGCAGGTCGTCCACCCATGGCCCCGGCCCGTAGTGGTGCCCGGTCGCCATCAGGTGGTTGAGGCCCAGCGGCGTCATGTAGTCCACCACCGCCTCGCGCGACCCCATCATCATGGCCGTCACCGGCTCCACGAAGGCCGGATCGGGCGTGAAGGTCATGGCCGCCCATTCGCGGGCGATCGCCTCCGCGCCCAGTCCGGGATCCCACGCCAGCCGCCCGAACACATACCAGTTGGCCTGGTCGAACTGGGAGCCGGACCAGTTCCGGTCGCTGCCCGTATTGGCCACCCCCGCCATGCCGGTCAGCCGGTGGCCGAACAGCGAGCCGTCCACCACCTCCGCCACCGTCGAGCCCGGCCCGCGCACATGGGTGTCGGCGTCCAGGACCTCTTCGTACAGCGGCCCCAGATAGGCCAGGTGAGTGGCGAAGCCCAGGTACTCCTTGGTGATCTGGAACTCCATCATCAGCGGCGTTTCGGGCGTCGCCCCGAACAGCGGATGGAAGGGCTCGCGCGGCTGGAAATCGATGGGGCCGTTCTTGACCTGAACGATGACGTTGTCGCGGAACTGGCCGTCCAGCGGGACGAATTCGTCCCAGGCCTGCATAGCCCGGTCGGTGGGCACGCCGTCATCATAGACGAAGGCCCGCCACATCACGACGCCGCCGTGGGGCGCCACCGCGTCGGCCAGCATGTTCGCCCCGTCCGCATGGCTGCGCCCGTAGTCCTGCGGTCCCGGCTGCCCCTCGGAATTGGCCTTCACCAGAAAGCCGCCGAAGTCGGGGATGAGGGCGTAAATCTCGTCGGCCTTGGCCCGCCACCACGCCTGCACACGAGGGTCCAGCGGGTCGGCCGTGTCCAGCCCGCCGATCTCCACCGGCGCCGAGAACCGGGCCGACAGATAGACCCGGATGCCATAGGGCCGGAACACGCCGGCCAGCGCCGCCGCCTTCTCCAGCCACGGCCCCGTCAGGCTCAGCGCATCGGTGTTGACGTTGTTGATGACCGTCCCGTTGATCCCGATGGAGGCGTTGGCCCGGGCGTAGTCGGTGTAGCGCGGGTCCAGATGGTCGGGCAGCTTGTGCCAGTCCCACAGCGATTGCCCCGCGTATCCCCGCTCCACCGTCCGGTCCAGATTGTCCCAATGGTTCAACAGGCGCAGGTTCACCGCCGGCGCCTCGCGGATGTCCAGATTCGTCAGCGCCTGCCGCGTCTGGATCAGCCGCAGGAAGTGAAACGCCCCATACAGCGCGCCCGCGTCCCCGCCGCCCGCGATCACCGTCGCCGCACGGCCGTCCATAATCACGCTGCGGATCACATAGCCCTCGGCGCCCAGCCCGGACAGATCCAGCCCCAGCGCCGCGACGGCCGCGTCTCCCGCGCGCCCGACCAGCACGGCCCCGTCGCGGCTGACCGCGCCCGCCCGTTCCGGGGTCGCCCCCAGCAGGCCCGACAGCCCGCGCTCCAGTTCATCCGCCGCCACGCCCAGCGTCGCGGACTCGCCGGCGACCACCAGCAGCGTCGCCGACGCCCGATAATCCGCCGCCGCGTCCGCCTCAACCGGCGGATAGCGCAGCCACAGGTCATAGCCGTCCTCGGCCTTCGCCGCCCCGGCGGCCGTGGTCAGGAACAGAGCGGCCGCGATCATCGCGGCGAGCAGGGCCCGCGTCATGGTCGTCCTCCCGTCGCCCGAGCGGCGATCATCGGCGTCTTTTGACGCTTCTTGTTATCGCTACCATTCCACAGGCTTTCCCCGGCGCCAATGGCCGGAAGGCGGGTCAGATCAGGCCGCGCACCGTCAGCACCGGGGCGAAGGCGACCGGGCGCGTCTCCGGCAGGCGCACAGTCAGGGCGTCGTCGGCCTGCTCGAAGGCCGCGCCGCCCGCGCCCAGCAGTTCCACCGCCTGAACCGCCCGACCGTCCATGGCGCGGCGGCCCAGGCTGGCGATCCGCAGGGGCCGCCCGTCCTCGGGCCAGTCCATGGCGATGGCGTAGAGCGCATCCCCCTTCGTCGTGAACCGCACATCGGCGGCGGTGAAGGGGCCCACGGCTCCCTCGCCATGCATGCCTTCACGGATTTCGGTGGGCCCCTCGCCCCAGACGCGCCAGGGCCGCGTGCCGTGGATGGCCTCGCCGTTGACCGCCATCCAGGCGGCCATGTCGCGCAGGATCGCCTGCTCCTCGGCGTCGATGGAGCCGTCCCCGCGCTGCGGAATGCTCAGCAGCAGGGTCCCGTTCTTGGACACCACATCCGCCAGTCGCTGGATCACCGCCTTCGCCGGCACATAGGAGCGGTCGCGGAACCGGGCGCGATTGTAGTGCCAGTCGCCGATGCAGGTGCAGGTCTGCCAGGGCTCGTCGCGGATTTCGGTCAGAAAGCCGCGCTCCACCGACTCGGTGACGCCCCTGCGCTGGTCGACGGTCAGCCGCTTGCCCGTCACCACCGGCAGCTCGCCACGCCAGTTCAGCGAGGCGTTGTAGACATGCGCCGCCGCCTCCAGCCCGTGGTGCTCCAGCGGCAGGCCGTAGTTGTCGAAATAGACGAAGTCGGGCCGGTAGCGATCCACCAGATCCCGCTGCCGCAGCGCCCAGTTCGCCGCGAAGCCGGGGTTGTCGGCGGGAATGGTCTCGATCCACTGGCCGCTGTTGGCGTCGTGGAAGGCGTTCATGGCAGCGATGCTGTCGATGCCGTCCGGGGGCGCCATGGTGGCCCCGGTGTACAGCGCCTGCGGGTCCAGCCCGTCCCACCACGTCCCGACCCCGTCCTGACGCCGCAGCCGCGCGGCGTCATAGCGCACGCCCGCGCGCGGCCCCTCCGGATCATAGCCATAGGCCGTCTGCCACCAGTGCCAGGCGTGGGCGCCGTGGTTGGACACCCCGAAGCGCAGCCCCCGCGCCCGCACCGCCCGCTCCCATGTGCCGACGATGTCGATCCCAGGCCCCACGCGGGTGGTGTTCCAGTCGTGGTGGGCGCTGGCGAACATGTCCAGGTTGTCGTGGTGATTGGCCATGGAGACGATGTATTTCGCCCCCGCCGCCTCATAGAGGTCCAGCAGCGCCTCCGGGCTCCAGGCGTCCGCCCGCCAGCGCCCGATGAATTCCATGAAGCCGAACTCGGACGGGTGCCCGTAGGCGGCCACGTGGTGGTCGTAGACGGGGTTGCCCTGCTGGTACATCTGGCGGCCGTACCAGTCGCCGGCCTCGGGCACGCACTGGGGACCCCAGTGGGACCAGATGCCCAGCTTGGCGTCACGGAACCAGTCCGGCGTCCGGTAGCCCGCGATCAGCGAGTCCCAGTCCGCCCGGAACGGACCAGCTGCCGCCGGGACCGTGGCGCATCCCGCCAGAGCCAGCCCGCCAGCGCCGGCGAGCAGGCCGCGTCTGGACAATCCATCGGTCATCTCGGTTCTCCATAAACCACGCCCCGGCCGTCGGTGGCCACATAGACCCGGCCGGGGATGCGCGGATCCCCCGCCACCGCCCGATAGCGCCGGCCATATTCGTGCCGATCGTCATTGACCCTCAGCCACGATCGGCCCGCGTCGTCGGACCGATAGACGCCCAGCACCCCGTCCCGCTCGCCGATGGCGTAGAGCGCCGGATAGTCCTGCCCCGGCATGGGTGCGCCGAAGTCCATGGACCGCACGGCCAGATCGCTGTCCACCCGCTGGAACCGCTGGCCGCCGTCGATGGAGCGGAACAGGCCGCGCGTGGACACGAACCACAGGTCGCCGTCGCGCCCCGGCGTGGCGCGCAGGGGAAAGGCGATCTCGCGCCAGTGGGGCTGGTCCCGCCACAGCTCATCGGGCAGGCCCCGGCTGGGCACGGGGGCGAAGGTCGCCGCCCCGTCCACGCTGACGAACCAGTCGCCCGAGGCGAAGTCCAGGGCATAGAACAGCAGCGGATCATGCCGGTCCGCCACCGGCCGCGCCAGCACCGGCAGGCCCTGAACTGCCCGCCAGGTCGCGCCCCGGTCGCGGCTGAAGATCGGGCGGGGCGTGGCGACGACGAAGGTCTCGCCGTCGGCCGACACGGTGATGGGCGCATCGCGGTACAGGTCCATGCGGGGGTTCTGCGCCACCTCCGGATCGGCGGCGGGCGCCGGCCGGCCCAGCGGCCGCCAGCTGCGCCCATGGTCGTCCGACCAGGCCAGGGTCGAGCCGTCCGCATCGTCCGACCCCACGCCCTCGTGCGGCGTGCCCGACCGCACCACCACGTTGGGCGCATGCCAGGCGTAGTCGATGACATTGGTGTTGCCGAACACCGGGGTGGTGAACTGCAGCCTCGGCGAGGTCTCAAGATCCTCGTGCACAAAGCCGGAGATGTCGCCGAACCCGGTCAGCAGGGGCGGCCCCTCGCGCGGACTGACCAGGGTGATGACGGCGGTCTGCTCGATGCCGGCCACCCACGGCCGCCAGAGGGTCGGCGCGCCCTGATCCACGGCGCCCAGATTGCGCGTGGCGTACAGTGTCGCCCCGGTGCCATAGATCATGTGGTCCGCATCGAACGGGTCGATGGCCAGGGCCGCGATCCACCAGCCGAAGTCCGGCTCGTCGCGCCCCCAGTACAGGAACGGCGTCTCGCTCACGTCGCGCACCGCCTGTTCGCGCAGGCTGGTCCAGCTCTCGCCGTCGTCGGTGGTGCGCCACAGGGTGTCGCCGGGCCGCCAGCGGTTGAGGGTCGAGACCACCACCACGCCCGGTTCGCCCCGCGCCACGTCGACGCCCATGAATCCGCCGCTGCCCTGCTCGTGGGGCGGGGTGATGTCGCGCCAGTCGCCGCCGTCCAGGTCCAGCCGCCAGACCGCCCCGTCGGTCACCCCGTTCGGCCCGACGCCCCGGGTCCAGGTGGTGTAGAGCACGCCGCGCCCGTCAATCACGCCCTTGACCGGCGACAGGCCGTCGGGCCCGCCGTCCAGCCGCCGCCACGTCGCTCCGCCGTCATCCGAGCGATAGAGGCCCTGCGCGCCTTCGTCCGCCACGCCCGCAAGGATGACCCGGCTGCCCTGCCCCGCCGCGCCGCTTCGGCCGTCGAACAGGACGAAGCTGACCCCCGGATTGGTGGGCTGGCCTTGGGGCGGGACGCCGAGCCCCGCGTGCGGAAAACTCTCAACCCGCCGCCAGGTCCGGCCATGATCGCCGCTGCGCTGAAGTCCGTGGTGGCGCGAGCCGAAATAGAGCACCGCCGTGTCGTTGGGATCGATCGCCAGCCGTTCGCCCAGACCCCGCCCGTCCTCATTGCCCCCCATGGGAAAGTCCACGGCATGGGTGGCCCAGGTCTCGCCCCGGTCCGCCGAGCGCAGGATGGCGGCCCGCCCGCCCCGGTGCATGCCCACCGCCGCATAGACCACGTCCGCATCGACCGGGTCCGGAGTGATGCTCTCCACGCCGTAGAAGCTGGATTCCACCTCGTCGTCCTGCAGCGGGATCCAGCGGTCCCGCGCCGCGTCGAAGCGATAGGCGCCGCCCATGTCCGAACGCGCCCAGGCCAGACCCGGCTCTACAGGGCTGAACACCACGCCGGGAATGAAGCCGCCGCCGCCCACCGTTACGTTGCGCCAGACATAGTCCGCATCCTGCGCCGTCGCCGTGACCGGCCACAGGAGAGCCAGAAACAGAACGACCTTCAAACGTGCAGACATGGCGGTCCCTCCCAGGGCCTCAGATCGCGGTTGCCGTTCCGGCGTTCTCGCGCGACAGTGATAGCGCTAACGGAATAACAGTTGACACGATTGCCACCCATGCATCAAGTTTGCACTGGTAAAAACGAGGGCCGCCAGTCGAGCCGGCTCCGGGGGAGTGAAATCTGCATGGCCGACGGCCGCGCCCTTCCCCTGAGCCTTCCTCGCGTGACGACCCGCGTGTTTGCGTCCGAACCCTGAGCGAACTTCCGGCGCGATCGCACCCGCGGTCGCGCCGTCTCTTTGTCCGCCCGCCAAAAATCAGTCCTGGGGAGGTCCTGATGATCCATAGCCGCCGCTTCCTGACCGCGACCACGGCCGTCCTGGCCTTGTCCGCCGCCGCCTGCGCCTCGGCGCAATCGGTCGATCTGCCCGACCCGGTTCCAGCCGGCGCGGACATCCCCCTGCCCGACGACGCCCGCGCGGATCCGGCCAACTGGCCCGCCAGCGCCACGCCGGACGCCATCACGGACGCGGCGACCGAGGCCTTCATCACCGAGCTGATGAGCCGCATGACGCTGGAGGAGAAGGTCGGCCAGACCATTCAGGCGGACATCTCGGCCATCACCCCTGAAGACCTTGCGACCTATCCCCTTGGCTCCATCCTGGCAGGGGGCAATTCCGAGCCGGGCGGTGACGCCTACGCCTCGCCCCAGGCCTGGCTGGATCTGGCGGTGGCGTTCCGCGAGGCGGCGGCGGCGCGTGGCGGGACGGCCATTCCCCTGATCTTCGGCATCGACGCGGTGCACGGCCACAACAATGTGGTGGGCGCCACCCTCTTCCCGCACAACATCGGCCTGGGCGCCGCGCGAAATCCCGACCTGATCCGCCGCATCGCGGAGGTCACGGCGCTCGAGGTGGCGGTCACCGGCGCCGACTGGACCTTTGGTCCGACTGTGGCCGTGCCCCGGGACGACCGCTGGGGCCGGGCCTATGAGGGCTACGGCGAGCATCCCGAGATCGTGGCGTCCTATGCGGGCGCCGTGACCCTGGGCCTGCAGGGCGAGCTGGAGTCGGGCGAACCCCTGGCCGCCGGGCGCATCGCGGGGTCGGCCAAGCACTGGCTGGCCGACGGCGGCACCCTGAACGGCGCCGACCAGGGCGACGCGCAGATCACCGAGCGCGAGCTGATCGACATCCACGCAGCCGGCTATCCGCCTTCCATCGACGCGGGCATCCTGACCGTCATGGCCAGCTTCTCCAGCTGGAACGGCGCCAAGCACACGGGCAATCCCACCATCCTGACCGATGTGCTGCGCGGCCCGCTGGGCTTCGACGGCTTCGTGGTCTCCGACTGGAACGCCCACGGCCAGATTCCCGGCTGCTCCAACGAAAGCTGCGCCGCCGCCTTCAATGCCGGCATCGACATGTTCATGGCGCCCGACAGCTGGCGCGCCCTCTACCACAACACCCTGGAACAGGCCCGCTCCGGCGAGATCGGCATGGCGCGTCTGGACGAGGCCGTGCGCCGCATCCTGCGGGTCAAGGTCAAGCTCGGCCTGTTCGAGCCCGAAGGTCCGGCCAGCCGCGCCCTGGAAGGCCAGTTCCAGCATCTGGGCTCCGACGAGCATCGCGCCGTGGCCCGCGACGCCGTGCGCCAGTCGCTGGTGCTGCTCAAGAACGACGGCGTCCTGCCGATCCGTGCGAACGCCAACATCCTGGTGGCCGGAGCGGCGGCCGACGACATCGGCCAGGCCTCGGGGGGCTGGACCCTGACCTGGCAGGGCACGGGCAACCGGCGCGAACACTTCCCCAACGGCCAGTCCATCTGGGAAGGGATCGAGGAGGCCGTAACCGAAGCGGGCGGCGCCGCCACCCTGTCGGCGGACGGGTCGTTCGAGGCCCGTCCCGACGTGGCCATCGTCGTCTTCGGCGAGACGCCCTACGCCGAGTTCCAGGGCGACGTGGAGCATCTGGACTTCGTCCCGGAAGAGCCGCTGGAGACCCTGCGCGCGTTGCAGGCCCAGGGCATCCCCACCGTCTCGGTGTTCCTCTCCGGCCGGCCCATGTGGACCAATCCCGAGATCAACGCCTCCGACGCCTTCGTGGCCGCCTGGCTGCCCGGCGCCGAGGGCGGCGGCATCGCCGACGTGCTGATCGGGGACACTTCGGGCGCCCCGCGCCACGACTTCACCGGAACCCTGTCCTTCTCCTGGCCGCGCACGGCGGTGCAAGGGCCGCTGAACGCGGGCGATGCGGACTACGACCCCCTGTTCGCCTACGGCCACGGCCTGTCCTACGCCCGGCCGGGCGAGGTCCCGGAACTGAGCGAAGAGTCCGGCGTCACCGGGGCGGCGGCCAATCCGGACCGCTACTTCACCGAAGGCCGTTTCACCCCGCCGTGGTCGCTGGCCCTGCGCGACGCGGGCGGCGAACGGCGCCTGGGTCAGGAAGCCTCCGGCGCCAGCCCGCGCGACGGCGTGACCGTGCGCTCCGCCGACGGCTCGGCCCAGGAATCGGCCCGGGCCCTGGTGTTCTCCGGCGGCGGCGGCGTGGCCAACATCTCGGCCGCCCCGGTGGACCTGACCCGCCAGACTAACGGCGAGATGGCCATCGGCTTCCGCTACCGCGTGGACGCGGCGCCCACAGGCCCCGTGTTCCTGACGCTGGACGAAGGCATGGTCGACATGACCCGCATCTTCGGCGCCGCGCCCATCGGCGAATGGCGCGAGATCAAGGTGCGCCTGTCCTGCCTGCGCGAGGCGGGGGCCAATGTGGCCGAGGTGTCCGAGCCCTTCGGCCTCAGCACGGAGTCCGGCTTCTCCATAAGCTTCGAGAACGTGCGGCTGGCCTCCAACGAAGGCGACGCGGTGTGCCCGACCGACTAGACTGGCGGGCATGATCGACACGTCGCGCATCGCCCTGGTCGGCGTCGACTGGGGGAGCACCAACCTGCGCGCCTTCGCCCTCGACGGCGAGGGCGCGGTGCTGGACCGTCGCGCCGATGACCGCGGCGCGGCGGGCCTGTCGCCGGACGCCTTCGCCGCCGTGCTGGACGATGTGGTCAGGGACTGGCGAGCCGACAGCGCGCCGGTGCTGATCTGCGGCATGGCCGGCGCGCGCGGCGGCTGGGTCGAGGCGCCCTATGTGGAGATGCCCGCCGCCCTCGCCGATCTGACCCCGCACCTGACCGGGGCCGCGCCCGGCGTGCGCATCGTCCCCGGCGTCTGCAAGCGCGCGGACGGCCGGCTGATCGACGTCATGCGCGGTGAAGAGGTTCAAGTGCTCGGCGCCCTGACCGACGGCGTGGCGGTCTGTCCCGGCACCCATTCCAAATGGGTGCGCATGGAAGGCGGCCGCATCACCGACCTGCGCACCGTCATGACCGGCGAACTGTTCGCCGTGCTGCGCGCCCACTCCATCCTCGGCCGGACCATGACCGAAGGCCCGTTCGACCCCGCCGCCTTCGACGAAGGCGTGGATCGGGGGCTCGCCGATCCCGCCCTCACCGCCGCCCTGTTCTCGGTGCGCACCGCCGGGCTGGACGGTCGTCTGGCGCCCAGCGCCGCGCCCGATTATCTGTCGGGCCTGCTGATCGGCGCCGAGATCGCGGGCGCGGGCGGCGGCTTCGCGGGTCCCGTTCACCTGATCGGCGCCCCCGTGTTGAACGACCGCTACGGCCGCGCCCTGGCCCGCGCCGGACGGGCCTCGACGCCGGTCGATCCCGAGGCCGCCGTCACGCGCGGCCTGTGGCGTCTGTGGAAGGAAACCGCATGACCGACATCGAGACCCTGGACGCCCTGCCCCTGATCGCCATCCTGCGCGGGCTGACGCCGGAGGAGGCCCCCGCCGTGGGCGACGCCCTGGTCGAGGCGGGTTTCCGGGTGCTGGAGGTCCCGCTGAACTCGCCCCGGCCGCTGGAAAGCATCCGCATTCTGGCCGGGCGTTTCGAGGGCCGCGCCGTAGTCGGCGCCGGCACGGTCCTGACTCCCAGGGCCGCGCGCGAGACCGTGGAGGCGGGCGGACGCCTGATCATTTCACCCAACGCCGACCCGGCGGTGATCGCCGAGAGCCGGCGGCTGCAGGCCCTGTCCCTGCCGGGCGTCTTCACCCCCACCGAGGCGTTCGCGGCCCTGGCCGCCGGGGCCCACGCCCTGAAGCTGTTCCCCGCCGAGATCGCCGGGCCCGCCGGGCTCAAGGCCCTGCGCGCTGTGCTGCCGTCCGACACGCGTCTGTACGCCGTGGGCGGGGTGGCGCCGGACACCCTGGCCGACTGGCGCCGCGCGGGCGCCTCGGGCTTCGGCATCGGCTCCGCGCTCTACAAGCCCGGCATGGGCGCGGCCGAAGTGGGCGAGCGCGCCCATGCCTTCGTCACGGCCTGGAACGCCGGCTACTGATCCAGCCAGGCGGCCACCCACACCAGCGGCGCGTTCCAGTTCACGGCCACCTCGTTCAGCGCATAGGACTCCACATCGTCGGCCCAGCAGGCCTGGGGCGCACACGTGCCACGCATGGCCTGGGCCACCGGATCGGCCATGGAGCGTGCGTTAGGACCGCCCGACAGTGCGCCCGCGGGCGGCGCCGGATAATCCCCGAGCGACGGGGCCCAGAACCTGTGGTGCGGATGCTGCATGGGCCGCGCGCCCCAGCCGCTGACGAAGGACTGGTCCAGCACATTGCGGCCCAGCAGATAGTCCGTCGCATCCACCACGGCCTCGCGGTACCTGGCCTCGCCCGTCAGGTCGTGAGCCACGGCCAGGATCATGGCCCGGTTCAGGATGTCGCCACTGGAGCCCCAGGTGTAGTCGCCCGCCCCGTAGGGAATGGCGTAGCCCTCGCTGTCCCGCAGCGCCAGATAGCGGTCCGCCGCCCCGATCAGGGCGGCCCGGGCCCGCGCCACCTCCGCCTCGTCCAGTCCGGTCTCGACCGTCGCAAGGGTGATCGTCCCCAGCGCGCCCACGGACGGCCAGCTGATGTGCCCGGTGTTGGCCCGGACGTCGCCCGGCGCGCCCAGCCAGTGGGGCGAAGCGCGGATCCTCTCCTCGAACAACGCCTCCCCCGTCGCGGCGTAGAGCTCCGCCGCCGCCCAGTAGAACTCGTCGCGCACATCGCCGTCGCCATAGTCGCCGCCGCCGTGGAACTGGCCCACGGCGTAGATCTCCGGATTGCGCTTGGCCGCCGCGAAGGCGCGCCGCGCGGCGGTCAGGCAGCGCGCCGAGAACGCCGGGTCCACCTCACGCCAGACCCGCGCGCACTGCGCCGCGGTCGCCGCCAGATTGAGGGTCGCGGCGGTCGACGGCGCATAAAGGAAGCGCGTCTCCGGATCGTCGTGCGGCGCCATGGGCAGGGCCGTCCAGCGCACGTCATGGGCCTTGTGGTGCGCCATGCCGCCCGCGTCGATCTCGGTGAAGGTCAGCGTCGCGCCGCGCCCGAACCGGCCCACCGGCACGCTCAGCCGCGCGCCCTCCGGGACCTGCATGGCCAGCATGAACTCCATCTGCCAGCGCGCCTCGTCCAGCAGGTCGCCCACGCCGTTGCCCGCCTCCGGCAGGGCCAGGGCGCCGTCGGCGTAGGTGGTCGCTCCGAAACGCTCGTGGGCGTTCAGCAGGGTCCACAGGGCGATGCCGCCGTTGACCACATATTTCCCGTGGTCGCCCGCATCGTACCAGCCGCCGCCCACGTTCAGCGCATAGTCGCAGCCCGGCCAGACATTGCCGTGCATGTCCTCGCCCGCGAAACAGGTCAGGGTCTCGTCCACGTGGGCGGCGGGGCGCGCCAGATCGGGCCGCTCCACATGCGCCGCCGCAATCTCGATCCCACTGCGGTTCTGGTAAAAATAGCTCGCCGCATCCGCCGCCAGCCCGGCCCAGGGCCGCTCGCTGATGGCGAACGGCCGGCTCTCCATGTCGCCGACGATCAGGCGATAGCCCTCGCCCGCCCTGGTCGCGCCGCTGAAGTCGATGCGGTGCACCGCCTGGCCCGAGGCGTCGTCCATGCCGAACGGCTCGCTGGTCCCTGACGCCGCCACGGCGCCGGAGCCATCCACCACCCGCCAGTCCAGCGGCGCCGTCGCCTCGCTGGGGACCACCGCGATCTTGCGCCCGTCCGTCTCGAAGCCGACCTGGCTCAGCCGCACCGGCGGAACCGACGGCTCCTGTGCTTCATGCGCATATGCGTTAGCGCTAACATTCAGAGCCAGAACACTGGCCGCAATCATCGCCTTCAGGCGCATGGGGTCCTCCTCCCGTTAGTGTCCGGCCAGCAGGGCCAGCAGGGCGAAACTGGCCAGCCAGTGCTCGCCCATGTAGTCGCCCGTCACCTGCGGCAGGCTGACGGCCAGATGGTCGTCGGCGGCCTTCAGGGCGACGGCGCGGCGTGGGTCCCCGGACTTCATCGTCCCGGCGATCCCGCGCCAGCACCATGCGCGCGAAAGGTTCAGTCCGTCCAGATGGGCGATCTTGCCGTCGGTCCGGTCGCTGACGCTGGCGGGCGTGAACAGGGTCTTGGGCTCTCTCGCCGCCAGTCCGGGCAGGAAGCCGTCCAGCCACGCCGCAAAGGCGTCCGGCGCCGTCGCCCGCCGCATGAATTCCGCCTCCATCAGGGCGGGCGACAGGAACTCGTCCTGCGACGGCTCCCACGCCTGACAGGCCCGGTCCTCGCCGTGCCAGGCGGCGGCCTTGCGGCGGATCAGGGCGTTCAATTCCGCGTCGCCCCAGTCCATCGCGAGGCTCAGGGCGAAGGCGGTGTTGTAGTGCGTGCCCACCCGCACCGGATAGGTGGCCAGCGGCAGATAGGCCATGAACCGGTCCCGGAACGCCTCGGCCAGCGGCCTCAGCGTCGCCGCCCACCGCCGCCCCTCATCCGTATCGTGCCGGTCCAGTTCCGCGGCCAGAGCCAGCAGCCAGCCCCAGCCGTAGGGCCGCTCGAACCCCCGGCTGGTGGGCCGGTCCAGATAGGCGCGCTCGGCCGCCACATTGGCCTCGGTGAACAGCTCGTCGCCCAGCGCCCGGATGGCCGCCGCCTCGTCCATGTCCGGATGCAGCCGCAGCACCGTGAACAGGGTCCACCACCCGTGCACGCACGAATGCCAGTCGAAACTGCCGAAGAAGATGGGGTGCAGCGCGCGGGGCCCCTGCACATCCTCGGGCCCCGCCAGCACATGATCCATCTTGTTGGGATATTCGCGCGTCACATGGCCCAGGGCTGCGCGGGCGTACAGGGCGGCGATGTCGGGGGTCAGCGTGGTCATCAGAAGCGGAACGCCAGAAACTGCATGAGGAGAATGTTGGCCACCAGCATCATCAGGGCGGTCGGAATCTGGGCCCGGATCACCCCGTTCAGGGCGGCGTTGCGGTCCGGCAGCTCCAGCAGGTTGGCGGGCACCACATTGAAGTTCGCCGCCATGGGCGTCATCAGCGTTCCGCAGAAGCCCGCCAGCATGCCGATGGCGCAGACGATGGCCGGGTTGCCGCCGAACTGGAACACCACGAACGGCAGGCCCACGGCTGCGGTCATCACCGGAAAGGCGGCGAAGGCGTTGCCCATGATGACGGTGAACAGGGCCATGCCCACGCAATAGGCGACCACCGCGATCAGGCTGGCGTTCATGGGGATGACGTCGGCGATCAGGCCACCCACCACCTCGCCCACCCCCGCCAGGGCGAAGACCGCGCCCAGCGCCGCCAGCATCTGGGGCAGGATGGCGGCCCAGCCCACCGCGTCCATCAACCGCCGTCCTTCCTGCAGCGGCGCCATGACCGGCGGCTTCAGCATGGCCATGCCCACGCCGATGGCCAGCACGACCCCCAGCCCCAGCGCGATCAGGGTCGGGTCGCGCGGGTCGAACAGTGGGGTCCCGCCGATCTCCACCTCGGCCAGCCACAGGGTGCCCAGAAGCGCGGTCACCGGAATGATCAGGGCCGGAATGAACAGCCGGTTGCCGAACTTCACCGCCGAGTCCGACCGCTCCTCCGGCGAGGTTGTGCGCGGCTTGCCCTGCCCCAGCCCGCCGATGCCCGCCAGCAGCACCAGACCGATCACCAGCAGCCCGTTCATCAGATCACTGAAATAGCCGCCGAACAGGAAGCTGACGGCCAGCAGGCCCCAGAAGGCGGTGTTCTTGAACCGCTTCGGGTTCTCCCGATCCCCCGCGCTCAGCACCGAGAAGGCGACGAACACCGCCCCGGCCAGGATGTAGATCCACTGCAGGGTGATCACGATCTGACCTCCCCTGCCGCATCCTCATCTGGTCTGGCATTCGCCACCTCCGCCGCGATGCGCCGGTCCAGCAGCACCAGCCGCGTGCCGTGGATCAGCAGCGCCACGATGGCCGTCGGGATGGCCCACACCGACAGCTCCAGCGGCTGCACGATGATGCCGTTCTGCTCAAGGAAGCCCTTGATCAGCAGGATCGAAGCGATGGCGATGAAGATGTCCTCGCCGAAGAACAGCGCGATGTTGTCCGCCGCGGCTGAATGGGCGCGGATGCGGAACCGCACGGCGTCCGGCAGGGGTCCGTGCCGGGTCTCTGACGCCGCCTCGGCCATGGGCGCGATCAGGGGCCGCACCATCTGCGGATGGCCCCCCAGCTTGGTTTGCCCCAGGGCGGCGGTGACCTGGCGGGCCACGAAATAGCCCAGCAGCAGACGCCCGGTGGTGGCCCCGCGCACCTTGCCGATCAGGATGCGCGCCTGCTCCTGCAGCCCCGAGCGCTCCAGCAGACCAATCACCGGCAGCACCAGCCAGACGATGGAGATGTAGCGGTTGTCGTTGAACGCCGACCCGAACGCCTCGACCGTCTCGACCAGGCCCAGCCCGCCGGCCACGCCCGTGGTCAGGGCCGCGGCCAGGATCACCAGCAGCGGATTGAGCCGCAGCACGAACCCGGCCACCACGACCGCGATCCCCAGAAGCACCCACATGGACCATCCCCCGATTGCTCGCAGGGATGGTCGCCCGGATTCTCCGGCGGCGAAAGCCCTATCGCCGGATGGTCAGGGCTTGCCCCGCATACTCCACCGTCTGCTGCGGCGCGGCGTCCACGGTCCACGGCGCCTCGCCCGTTCCGTCGATGAAGCGCACATGGACCGTGCGGCTGGCGGGCATGCCCGGATAGTCGCCCTGGCGGGCGCCGAGGGTCAGCACGCCTGCGTCGTCGTCCCAGGCGATAGGCATGGTGGCGAAGGCCCCGCGCTCATAGCCGTAGGTGGTGCCCTCGTCCTGATAGAGATCGAACGCGCCGTCGGCGCCCACATAGACGTTCAGGGTGATAGGGCCGTCCAGCGCCTCGGCCGTGTGCTGGATCGCCGGGCCCGTGGGCACGATCGACCCGGCCCGCACGAACAGGGGCATGCGCGCCAGCGGCGCCTCCGCCGTGATCGCCTGACCGCCCGTGTGCCGCGCGCCGCTGTTGAAGTCGTACCAGTCCGCGCCTTGGGGCAGCCAGACCTCACGGCTGCGCGCGTGATGCACATGCACCGGGGCGACCAGGAAGGCCGGTCCGAACATGTACTGGTCGTTGACCTCGCGGGCCCGCTCGTCGTCGGGGAAGTCCATCACCAGTCCGCGCATGATGGTGCCGTCGCGGTGATAGGCCTCGGCGCCCAGGGTGTAGATATAGGGCATCAGCCGGTAGCGCAGACGCAGATAGTCGCTCAGCGCCCCATAGACCTCGGTGCCTTCCGGCGCGATCTCCCAGATCTCGCGGTAGGGGAACTCGCCGTGCGAGCGGAAGATCGGCGTGAAGGCCCCGAACTGGAACCAGCGCAGGTTCAGCTCGCGCCACTCGGCCTGATCCTCGGGGGTGATGTCCTCGGTGGTGTAGCGCGTCTCCACCGAGAAGCCGCCGATGTCGTGGGTCCAGTTGGGAATGCCCGACAGGCCCACCTGCACGCCCGCGGAAATCTGTTCGCGCAGATCGTCCCAGCGCGGCACCACGTCGCCCGACCACAGGGTCGAGGCCGTGCGCTGCAGACCGCCCCAGGCGGCGCGGGTCAGGATGTAGGCGCGGCGGTCCGGCTGGGCCTCGCGCAGGCCCTCATAGACGCCCTCGGCGTTGACCAGCGGATAGGAGTTGAACACCAGCGCCGCCGGGCCCGCCGCCGTCGGACCCATGCGCAGGGTCCGTTCGCGCCGGTCCAGGTTGGAGTGCATGTCCGGCTCCACCGAATCCAGCCACCAGCCGTCGAAGCCCAGCCCGTGCAGATGCTCGCGGATCTGGCGCCAGTACAGCGCCCGCGCCTCCTCGTGATACGGATCATAGAAGCTGTTGGCGTAGCCCGGCCCGACCCAGTCGCGCGCGCCCACCTCGACGTTGCGGGTGTACATGCCGCCGATGGCCTCGAGCTCGCGGTAGTGCTCGGTCGTCGGATAGAATTTGGGCCAGACCGAGATCATGATGTTGATG
This sequence comes from Brevundimonas sp. BAL450, assembly GCF_015767455.1. NCBI lineage: Bacteria > Pseudomonadati > Pseudomonadota > Alphaproteobacteria > Caulobacterales > Caulobacteraceae > Brevundimonas > Brevundimonas sp. BAL450. The sequence goes on along the minus strand of NZ_JADWOW010000062.1, from coordinate 38,125 downwards.
TTCTGGTCGTGCAGCTGGTCGACCATGCCGCCCGGATCGGGGAAGCGCGACGCCTCGAACTCGTGGCTGCCCCAGGCGTTCTCGGGCCAGTAGAACCAGTCCTGCACGATGTTGTCGATCGGCAGATTGCGGCTGCGATAGCCCTCGGCCACCGCCAGCACTTCGTCTTGGGTGTTGTAGCGCTGGCGGCTCTGCCAGAAGCCATAGGCCCAGCGCGGCATCATCACCGCGTCGCCGGTCAGGTCGCGGTAGCCGGCGATCACCTGATCCAGATCCTCCCCGCCGACGAAATAGTAGTCCACCGCATGGCCGACCTCGGACCACAGCGACAGGGCCTCATCCTGCTCGGCCGGCAGCGGGTCCAGATGGCGCAGCGCCAGGTAGCCGTCGTTGGGCAGCCACTCGACCCTGATCGGAACCCGGCGCCCGGCCTCCATCTGGATCTGGAAGTCGTGGTTCCACGGATTCCAGTTCTGGCGCCAGCGGTCCATCACCAGTTCGCCGTCGACCCAGACCTTCACGTAGGACGAGGCGTACAGGCGGAATTTGTGCTCGCCCGAGACCGTCGGCTCGATCGTCCCTTCCCAGCTCACCGTCACGCCGGGCTGGCCCGAGCGGCCCATGTCGCCCACCTGCGCGGGCTGGCCCGGCTGCACCTTGAAACCCGGCGGCCAGCGTTGGTGATCGCGGATGAACTCGTAGTTGATCTGGTTCTCGATGCGCGACAGGGCCAGCTCCCCGTCCTGGAAATAGCTGGCCGTCAGCCCCCCGAAATTGCCTTCGGAGTCGCGCACGATCAGGCGCTGGTCCAGCATGCCGTATTCGCGCGGGTCGCCGAACCGGGTCAGGCTGTTGTTCTCCCACAGCACGCCATACCCGCGGCTGGAGGTCATGAACGGCACGCCGGAATCGATGTTGTGCTGGGTCAGCTCCACATCGGCGCCGCGCTGGTTCATCAGCCCCTGCTGGTGCTGGCCCAGGCCATAGATGGCCTCGTCCGGCGCCGCGTCGAAGAGCTGACGCACGGAGTGGAACGAATGCACCCCGTCCTGGTCCTCGACCATGAACGGGCTGATCTCGCGCCCGCCCTCGCGCTCGGCCAGCATCACCTCGCCCGCCGCATCCAGGAACCGCACCCGGCCCGTGGCGCGCGACACCTCGGCGGTCATCTCCGGCGTGGAGACGAAGACATGGCCGCCCCGCGTCGTCACCTCGAACCCGGCCCCGGCGGGCTCCGCCGTCACCATCAGGCTGTCGGGCAGGTTGGCGAAATCGGCCTCCGGCGTCGCCGTCACATGGATGATGCGCGGTCCCATGACCCGCAGCCGCACCCGCCGCGCCGGACCCTCGGACGGGGTCACGATCACCCCCGTGGCCGTGCGCTCAACGCTGGCCTCCTCGGCCTGGGCCTGCACCACCGCCGCGGCCGGCGCCGGGGCGAACAGCACCCCCGCAGGAACGCCCAGGGCCAGCGCCATGGCGGCGCCCATCAGCAACTGTCTCATCGAATCCACTCCCGTCAGTTCTGGTCGGCGCCCACGGCGCGCACCGCGCCCGCCCGCGCCTGATCGCTCAGCCGGACCCGCAGAAGCACGGGCCGGTCGGTGAAGTTCAGGCCATAGTCGGTCTGGTCGCCGTTCCACCGGCGCTCGAACACCCACTCGCCCTCGTCGTTGAAATGGCCCTGCTCAACCCGCAGGATCTGGCCGCTTCGGCCATCCTCCAGCGGCTTGCGGTCAAAGCTGACCCGCGCCCAGCGGCCGGTGACCACGTAGTCGTTCTCGCCCAGCCGGGCCACGATCGCCCCGCCGTCCGGATGCTCGCGCTCGCGCGGCGGGATGTCCCCCAGCCAGGTCCAGTCGTGCATGCCGAACTGCCACAGGCGGAACCGCACCGTCGCCGTCCAGTCGCCCAGATCCAGCACCTGTTCGGCGCTGTCGTCCGGCTCGCCGGCGCCCCAGACGGCGCCCTCATAGGCCGCCCGCGCCCACACCCGCTGCCACGGCGCCACGAGGCGATAGACATCCCGGAACGGCGCCAGCGTCTCCTCCGTCACCTCCCGCGCGCCCAGCGGGAAGTTGGCGTAGCCGGTGTAGTCGATGCCGAAGGGCGAATAGCCGATCCCGCCCCGGCCCATCACCTCGAACAGATAGCGGGCATAGGGCGCGTCGTTGCCCGTCTCGGCCACGAACAGGGCGTTGTCCGGCCGGGCATAGCGGTCCAGATGCCCCTCATAGACCACCGAGCCGCGCTCATAGATGTCGGGCGACAGGAAATCGATCGCCGGGGCCGCGGCCTGCCAGACCTCGATCACGTTCCAGGTCGGCCCGCCCGACGCATAGGTCATGGGATCCTGATCGTTGACCGGATCGCGCAGCGCCGCGTTGGCGTACATGGGCAGCGGATATTCCGCCTTGCCCGCCTCGGCCACCTGACCGACGTACCAGCCGATGGACCAGGCGTGGAAGAACTCGTCGGCGTCCTCGCCGAACACCTCCGCCCAGGTTCCCGGCTGACGGTCCAGCCGCTGCAGCAGGGCGGCGGGAACCGGGCCGTCAAACAGGGCCTGCGCCGCCGGGGAATAGTCGCGCACCGAGCCATAGGTGCCGGTCTCGTTCTGGGGCTGCACCATGATGACGGTGCGGTGGACGGAATCGATGTCGCGGATATGGGCCATCAGGGCCGCGAAGGCGCGCCGGTCGGCGGCCAGGGTCTCGGCTCCGTGCGGCGACAGGGCGTAGGACGGGGTCCCGTCCTGCTGGATCAGGCGCGGGAACCGTTCTGTGTCCAGCTTGACCCACTCCGGCGCATATTTCGGCGCGGTGTTTTTCCATGTGGCGAACCACAGCAGCACCAGCCGCACGTCCTGCTCGCGGGCCTGCCGCACCAACTCGTCCACGAACGAGAAATCGAATTCGCCCTCCACCGCCTCCACCTGCTCCCAGGCGATGGGAACCTGCACGGTGTTGGCGCCGATGAATTCCACCGCCGGCCAGACGTCGGCCAGCGCCGCCTCATAGTTGGAGGAGTTGTTGACCTGGGCGCCCAGCATGAAGAACGGCGCGCCGTCCACCATGAGGGCATGGCGTCCATTCTCGCTGACGATCTCCGGGATCGGCTCGCCGGCCCCCTCCCCGCAGGACGCTGTGGCCAGCATCACGCCCGCACCGGCCAGGGCGGCCAGGAGCGGGCGGAAGGATCGGAAGCAGGCTGAAAAAGTCATCGGAATCTCGGCCGTCGTCGACAGGAATGGCGGCGGTCGCGCGCCCCGGGCGGGATCATCGCCCGGGGCGCGGTCTCGGTCACGTCAGAAGCGCGCGCGCAGCACCACGGCCACGCGCCGGTCGGTGTCGACCCAGCTGTAGCGCGGCATGCGGTCGGCATAGCCCACCCGCAGGACGGTGCGTTCCTGGGTCAGGTTGGTGCCTTGCACGCCCAGCTTCACGTTCTCGGTCACGTCGAAGAAGATCGACCCGTCCAGCTGGCCGTAGTCCTCGGCCCACACCGGCGCGTTGATGTTCGCCGCCGAGGTGGTCAGCAGGTACTGCTCGCGCCAGTTCCAGGCCAGGCGGGCCGAGATGCCCTGGCGCTCGTACAGGGCGGCGATGTTGTAGCTGGACGGCGACATGCCCTCCAGCGGCAGGGCCAGATTGGCGCCGCCCACCTGCACGGGATCAAAGATGTTGACCGCCGTGTTCGCCCCGCCGTCGCTGTCGATATAGGTGTAGTTGGCCTGCAGGCCGAAGCCGTTCAGCCAACCCGGCAGGAAGTCGAAGAACTGCTGGTAGGCGATCTCGAAGCCCTGGACCGTGCCCTCCTCGCCGTTCTGCTGCTGGGTGACGTCGAAGGTGTAGGTGACCCCGTTGTTGGTGAAGGTCTGCTGGCTGACGCCGGAATAGATGTAGTCCTTCACCTTCTTGTAGAACACCACGCCCGTCAGGCTGCCCTGGGGCGCAAAATACCACTCCAGGCTCAGGTCGAACTGATCGGCGATGATCGGGCGCAGGTCCGGGTTGCCCGCCGTGCCGGTGAACGGCGACACCGGATTCAGGGTGTAGCCGTCCGCCTCGAAATTGATGGCCAGCTGCGTATAGGGCTGCATCTGGTTGAAGTCCGGCCGCACCATGGCGCGCGAGGCGGCGAAGCGCAGTTGCACCTCCGGCGACAGATGGGCGCGGATGTTCAGGCTGGGCAGGACGTTGTCGTAGGAGCCGCCCGCCGGAACCCCGTCAAGGACCCCGCCCTGGCTGAACTGCTGCGCCGCGTTGAAGTCCCCGCAATCCGCCGGATTCACCGCCGGACAGGCGGCTGCGGCCGGAACGGGCAGTTGCACACGCCCTCGGTCGCCGTCTCCGTGCGGACAAAGCGCACGCCGATATTGCCGTCCACCGGCCAGGGCAGGGCGCTGTCATGGCCGAAACGCAGCAGGGCGTAGGCCGCCTGGGTCTCTTCGTCCTGCTGGGTCACGCCGCCGGTGGGATTGTCGCCGGTGGGGTTGTAGTTGTCCCAGTCCGCCACCAGCGGCGACCAGCCCCAGCCCTGCCCTTCCGGCCACGGCCGGCCGGTGATCGGGCTCAACAGGGTGTTGGCGTAGGCCGTGCCGCGGCTCACCAGCGACGCGGTGGGGAGCCAGAAGCCGCCGGGCACGGCGATGTCGCCCCGGAAGAAATTGTTGAACCCATAGTATTCCGCATGGGACGGCAGGCCGGGGCTGGGTGCGGCGTCCGTCAGATAGACTGCCGGATAGTGCCAGGTCCCGCCGTTGTCGTTGGCGAAGCCCCAGTACTGGGCCGACAGGATGCTCCAGTTCCAGTTGGACTGACGGGTGATGTAGGTCTTGTCTGTGGCGCGATAGCCGAAGGTGAAATTCCGCAGCCAGCCGCCGACGTCGTCGAAGTGATAGGTGGCGTCGCCGCGCCAGGCCAGGGAGTCCGCCTCGTTGGCCTCGATGTGGTCCATGGCGAAGCCCCAGTAATAGTCCGAGGCTACGTTCAGGTCGGCGCCCGTCACATTGATGCTGGGCACGCCCCCGCCGATGTTGATCATGGCCTCCAGCGGCGTGGTGCCCAGCATTGACCGCTGGGTGCCCACGGTGAAGCTCAGGATGTCGGCGATGGATTCCACATACTGGATGTCACCGCTGAAATCCCAGTTTCCGGCCGTGTACTCCAGTCTCAGCGAATAGTCCGAGGTCTCCTTGTGGTCCTCGCCATAGCGGGTGTTGCCGTCATAGGTGATGCCCTCCATGGTCCCGCCCTGGGGCCCGCCCACGAAGTTGCCCGTGGGCCAGCAGCCCCAGCCGCCCTCGTGATAGCCGGTCAGGGCGCCGCCGGTCAGCACGCCGTTCTGGTAGGTCAGGCCCGCGCTGGGGCACAGGGTCGTGGCGTCCTGGATTCCGGCCACGCGCTCGATATTGGTGGGGTCGGCCTCGGAGTGGAAACCCTGGAAGGTCAGGGTGAGGTCCGCCGTCGGGCTCCACTGCAGCGCCAGCGCCACGGCGGTGCGCTCCTGCTCCCAGCGGCCGTCACGCCAGCCCAGATATTTCGGATGATACACCGTCGTGCCGTCCAGCCGCGTGACCGGGTCGAAGCGGTCCGTGGTGATGCTGTTGGTGCGGTTGCCGACACTGGAATAGCTGATGTTGGCCAGAAGGCCGATCTCGCCCGCCCCGGTCATCCAGCGGTCGCTGAAGATGCCCGACCCGGACCAGTAGCCCTCCTCCATCATGTCGCCGTAGTTGTAGTCGGTCGTGAAGGCCAGCAGGCGTCCGCCCTGGTCAAACGGCAGGCGCGTGCGCAGATTGACCGTGCCGCCGACGCCGCCCTCGATCTGGTTGGCGGCCGGGTTCTTGTAGACGTCCACGCCCGCCAGCAGGTCGGCCGAGATGTCCTCGAACGACAGGCCCCGTCCGTTGCGGGCCGAGAAGATGTCCCGGCCGTTGGTTTCGGACCGGACCCAGGACAGGCCCCGGATGAAGACCCCCCCGCCCTCTGCGGCCAGACGGGCCGGGTCACGGGCTTCGTTGGTGCGCTGCAGGGTGATGCCCGAGATGCGCTGCAGGGCCTCCGACACCGACCGGTCCGGCAGGGCGCCGATGTCCACGGCGGTGATCGAGTCCACGATCACATCGGAGTTGCGCTTGATGTCCTGGGCGCTCTGAAGACTGGCGCGAAGACCGGTGATGACCACTTCCTCGACTTCGGTGGCCTCATCCGGCTCCTGCGCCGTCTGGGCCAACGCCGGGGCGTTCATGGCGCCCAGAGCGATCAAGGACACGCCCAGAGACAGGGCGAATTTCGAGACGCTTTTACCTTGAGACATCTTGTGCCCCTCCCCGTTTCAAATGCCCCTCGACGCCTGTGGCCGGCGCTTGGAGGGTGCTCTCCCATGTGCACATCCGCGCCGGTGTCTCACCTCACCGGCATTTTCAAATATGCAATAAGTTTCTACTACAGGGTCTGTTTTGTTAGCGCAACCAATTGCTGCTGGTGAAATATTTGACGCCCGCACGCGCATCAGCCGCGCGGGCGAAACCCGCGCGGCTGGAAGCCTCGACTCGGATCGGATCAGGCGGGGGGCAGCGCCGCGGGCTTCAGCTGGGGCGTCAGCAGATGGATGACCCCAAGAGCGATCAGATAGGTCACGCTGGCGAAGGCCAGCAGTGGCACATAGCTGCCGGTCGCCTCCAGCGTCCAGCCGGCCACCTTGGCGATGAACATGCCGCCGATCGCGCCGGCGAAACCGCCCAGACCCACCACCGTCGCCACCGCGTGTTTGGGGAAGGTGTCGGACACCAGGGTGAACAGATTGGCGGACCACCCCTGATGCGCCGCCGCCGCCAGGCCGATCACCGCCACCGCCGCGATCAGGTTGTCCGCGAACACAGCGATCGAGATCGGGGTCACGCACAGGGCGCAGACCAGCATGGCGGTCTTGCGCCCCCGGTTCACCGACCAGCCCCGGTGGATCAGCCGCGACGACAGCCAGCCGCCGCCCACGCTGCCCACGTCGGCCAGCAGATAGACCGCCACCAGCGGCGGCCCGAACGTCAGCAGGTTCAGGTCATAGGTCTTGCCGAAGAAGTCGGGCAGCCAGAACAGGAACAGCCACCACACCGGATCGGTCAGGAATTTGCCGACGATGAAGGCCCAGGCCTCGCGTCGCTTCAGCGCCTGCCCCCAGCTGATCTTTCCCGGCGCGTCCGGCGGGTCGCTCTCGATGTGGGCCAGTTCGGCGTGCGTCACGCGCGGGTGTTCGCGCGGGCGTCGATAGACCAGGAACCACACGGCCATGAGCACCAGCCCCGACAGGCCCGTGACGATGAACGCGGCGCGCCAGCCGAAGGCCAGCACCAGGATCGGCACGAGGATCGGCGTCAGCAGGGCGCCCACATTGGACCCGGCGTTGAAGATGCCGGTGGCCAGCGCCCGCTCGCGCTTGGGGAACCACTCCGACACCGCCTTGACCGCGCCGGGAAAGCCGGCGGATTCCCCGACGCCCAGGGCGAAGCGGGCCATGGCGAACTGGATCACCGAGCTGGCCCCGGCATGGGCGGCCGCCGCCAGGCTCCAGACCCCGATGGCGATGCCCAGCCCCCAGCGCGCGCCGATGCGGTCGATCAGGCGGCCCACCAGCAGCAGGCCGATGGCGTAGGCGCCCTGGAAGGCCACCACGATGTTGGCGTAGTCGCTCTCGCTCCAGCCGAACTCCACCTCCAGCACCGGCTTCAGCACGCCGAAGATCAGCCGGTCCACGTAGTTGATGGTGATGGCGAGGAACAGCAGGGCGCAGATCACCCAGCGGTAGTTGCCCCGAAAGGCGCGCGGACCGCGTTCAACCTGAATCTCGCTCATCTCGTGGTCCTTCCTCGCGGGGCGCGGCGTCTCACCAGTCGGTCATGGACCCGTCGGGCAGGCGCGCGACCGGCAGACAGGCGGGGCTGTACGGATGCTGCGCCGCCAGATCCTCGTCGATGTCCACGCCCAGCCCCGGCGCCTCGCCCGGGTGCATCATCCCGTCCGCGAAGCTGTAGGCGTGGGGAAACACCGCGTCCGTTTCGGGGGTGTGGCGCATGTATTCCTGGATGCCGAAATTCGGGATCGACAGGTCGAAGTGGAGGGCCGCCGCCATGGCCACCGGCGACAGATCCGTCGCCCCGTGACACCCGGTGCGCACCTTGTAGAGATCGGCCAGGGCCGCGATCCGGCGCAGGTGCGTGATCCCGCCGGCGTGCACCACCGTGGCGCGGATGTAGTCGATCAGCTGCTCCTCGATCAGGGTCTTGCAGTCCCAGATGGAGTTGAACACCTCGCCCACCGCCAGCGGGGTGGTGGTGTGCTGGCGGATCAGGCGGAACCCGGCCTGGTTCTCGGCCGCCACCGCGTCCTCCATCCAGAACAGGCGGTAAGGCTCCAGGTCCTTGCCCAGCCGCCCCGCCTCGATGGGCGTCAGCCGGTGGTGCACGTCGTGCAGCAGATGCACGTCCCAGCCCAGCGCCTCGCGCGCCGCGTCGAACAGCTGCGGCGCTGTCCTCAGATAGGGCTCGGTCGCCCACTGCGTCTCCGTCGGCAGGGCCGCGTCGGCGGGCTCGTAGAACATCTTGTCCTTCGAGACGCCGTAGGTCCCCTTCACCCCGGGCACCGCGGTCTGCAGCCGCACCGCCTTGTAGCCCCTGGCCACATAGTCCGCCGCCTGGGCCACGGTCTCGTCCACCGTCTCGCCGTTGGCGTGGCCGTAGACCATCACCCCCTCGCGGCACGCCCCGCCCAGAAGCTGATACAGTGGCAGCCCCGCCACCTTGGCCTTGATGTCCCACAGCGCCATGTCCACCGCCGCGATGGCGGTCATGGTCACCGGCCCGCGCCGCCAGTAGGCGCCCCGGTAGAGGTACTGCCAGATGTCCTCGATGCGGTGCGCGTCCCTGCCGATCAGACAGGGAATGACGTGCTCGGCCAGATAGGCGTCCACCGCCAGTTCGCGCCCGTTCAGGGTGGCGTCGCCCACGCCGCTGATCCCCGCGTCGGTCTCGATCTTCAGGGTGACGAAATTACGCCCGGGACAGGTCACGATGGTGCGGGCGGCGGTGATGACGGGCATGGGAACAGAATGACCTAGCGCGCCGGGGCGGCGATGAAGGCGTCGGCGATGGCCTGGCGCAAGGGCTTGGGCTGGTACGCAGCGTCGTAGGGCGTCGGCCGCTTGGCGATCCCGTCGGGCCGCACCCAGTGGGTCTGCAGCCAAGAGTAGGAATCCACCATGCCCCAGGCCAGCACGTCCTTGGTCTGCGGATAGCTCAGCATCAGGTCCAGATACCGCCGCGCCAGCTCGGCCACCGCCTGGTCCCGCGAGGGAATGTCGGCGGGCAGGTTCTTGTCGTGCACGTCGAACTCGCTGATGACGATGTCCAGGCCCATGCCCGTGACCTCGTCCATGAACCGGCGCCAGTTGCCTTCGCGCGCCGTGTCGAAGCCGACGGAGTCATCGCTGTTGCCCGAGCCGATGTGGCTCTGGATTCCCAGGGCGTCGATGGGCACGCCGCGCGCCTTCATCCCTTCCAGCAGACGCAGGACGCCCGCCTGATGCTGCTCGTGGCCGGCCTCCCAGCTCATGTAGTCATTGTAGACCAGCTGGGCGTTCGGGGCCGCCGCCCGCGCCGTGTGGAAGGACAGGTCGATGATCTCCTGATGACCCAGATGGCGCGACAGGGCCGTCTCGCGCAGGGCTCCGGTGTTCTCGTCCACGGTCTCGTTGACCACGTCCCAGGAATCGATCCGGTCGCCGTATCTGTCGACGATGGCGTTGATGTGCTCCACCACCAGACGCTCGGCCTCGGCCGCCGGACGCGCGCCGTAATCGTGGGTCTCCAGCCATTCGGGAAACCAGCGCGGATGGTGCCAGACCAGGGTGTGGCCCCGCACGCCCATGCCGTGCTGCGCCGCGAAATCCATCACCCGGTCAGCCCGCACATAGTCATAGGTGTTCACGTCGGGCCGCAGCACGTACCACTTGAGTTCATTCTCATGCACCAGCATGCCGCACTCGCGGGCCAGGATTTCGCGATAGCGCGGATCATCCAGGGAGGCTGTCACGGTCCCCGGCTGCCCGGCGCCCACAGCGCTGCCGAAGCGCATGCCCTTTCTCTGGGCCAGCTCATGCAGGGAGGGGGTCGGGGTCCCCTGCCCTCGTGCATTTGCGGACTCGCAGGCGGCCAGCAGGCCGACGGCGGACAGGCTCAGGGCCTGGCGACGGTTCATCATGATGTGTCTCTCACGCTTGCGGCGCCGGGAGGCGCGCCGGGTTCAGGGTCGGCCAACTGGCCAAGTTCGCCCCGCGCCCGGGCCTTGCGGCCATAGACGCGCTCGAACAGGGGCGAGGCCATGAGGGTGGTGACGATGGCCATCAGCACCAGGATCGAGAACAGCGCGGGGCCGATCAGACCGCGCTGCAGGCCGATGTTGATGATGATCAGCTCCATCAGGCCCCGGGCGTTCATCAGGGCGCCGATGCCCAGGGCCGTGGCGTTGTCCTGGCCGGTCAGACGCGCCGCCGCCCAGCAGGCGCCGAACTTGGCCAGCACCGACCCCGCCAGCACCACAAGGGCGATGAGCAGCAGCGGCCAGCTGTCCACCGCCGTCAGCTGGGTGTTCAGGCCCGAATAGGTGAAGAACATCGGCAGCAGCACCACCACCGTGAACGGCTCCAGTTGCTTGCGCACCTGTTCGGCGAACAGCCCCCTGGGCATCACCGCGCCCAGCAGGAAGCCGCCGAACACCGCGTGAATGCCGATGGCGTCCATGGCGAAGGCCGACAGGGCGAACAGCATCAGGGTCACGGCCATCAGCCCGGGCCCGACGCCGCCTTCGCGCTCGGCCATGTCGCCCAGCCGCACCAGCAGCCTGCGACCGATGGTGGTCATGAACACCATGAACAGGGCCGCCCCGCCCACGGCGGTGACCGCCATGCCGGCGCCGGCGCCGAAGCTGGCCAGGACGATGGCAAGGATGATCCAGGCCCCCGCATCGCCGATGGCCCCGGCCGACAGGGACAGGGTTCCCAGCGGCGTGCCCGACAGCCCGCGCTCATGGATGATGCGCGCCAGCATGGGAAAGGCGGTGATGGAGATGGCCGCGCCCATGAACAGCATGGCCTGGGCCAGGGTCGCCCGGTCGCTGAACAGACCCGGCGTATTGAGCAGCCACGGCGTGATCAGCACCGCCAGCAGGAACGGCGCGGCCGTGCCGGCGAAGGACACCGCCGCGGCGCTTTTCGCCTGACTCAGGAAGTGATCCGTACGGAACCCCAGCCCCACCAGGAACATGTAGAGGCCCACGCCAAGCTGGGCGCCGACATAGAGGACGTCCCGGGATTCCGCGGGAAACAGCATGCCCTGGATCTCGGGGGCCAGCAGGCCGAACAGCGACGGCCCGAGGATCACCCCGGCGATCATCTCGCCCACCACCTGCGGCTGGCCCAGCCAGCGCTTCGCGGCCCAGCCGACGATCCGGCAGGCGGCCAGGATCACGGCCAGCTGCAGGAAGAATACGACGCTCAACTCCGCGGCCGTCATGCGGCGCTCCCGTGATCCCCCCGCTCACATCACGCGCGGGGCGGACGAAAAGAAAAAGGGGCGGCCTCCGGCGAACCGGCGATCCGCCCCCAAGTCGACCGACCAGCTCTAGAAGGTCGCGCGCAGCACCACGGTGAAGCGGCGATCGTTCATGAACCAGGACCGTCCGGCCGTCAGGAGATCGTTGTTCAGGACCTGACTGGTGCGGGTGATCTCATTGGTCAGATTGACCCCCTGCACCCCGATCCTGAAGTTGTCGTTGACCGTGTAGAAGAACGAGCCGTCCAGCTGGCCGCCGCCTTCCTGGATGATCGGGGCGAAGGGCACGATCACGTCGCGCACCGTCACCACGAAGTCCGAGCGGTAGGAGTAGGCCAGGCGCATGGACAACGGCCCCTTCTCGTAGAAGGCGGCGAAGTTCGCCGTGTGCTCCGACAGGCCCTGCAGCGGCAGCAGACCGGTGTCCACATTCGCCACCCGGCCCGATCCCACGTCCGGATCCGTGGCCGACAGGGTGCTCTGGCTGACGCCCTCGGAGTCCACATAGGTGTAGTTGGCGTTCACACCCAGGCCGTCCCACGGCGCCGGCAGGAAGTGGTAGACCTGCTGGTAGGCCAGCTCGAAGCCCTGGACCGAACCCGTCTCGTCCGAGTTCACCGGCTGGGTCACCACCGCGTCGAAGGTGGCGCCGTTGTTGGTGAACGAGGTCCGGGTGACGCCGTTGGTGATCACATCCTTCAGGCGCTTGTAGAACACCGACAGGGTGATCGACCCCACATCATCGAAGTACCATTCGGCCGAGGCGTCGAAATTCACCGAGTCGATCGGGCGAAGGTAGGCGTTGCCGACGTTGAAGCGTCCGGTCGGCCGGCCGTTGATGATGTCATCCTCCAGAGCCGACAGCGCCACGTTGTAGTAGTTCCGCGTCAGGCCGATGTCCGGCAGCGTGATGGCCCGCGAGACGCCGAAACGGAACTGCAGCCCGTTGTCCAGCCGCGCCAACACATTGACGCTGGGCAGCCAGTAGTCGAACGAGGTTTCCGCATTGTCCTCGAACGTGGCGCCGTTGGCGAAGGCGCGGGCCTCGGCGCGCACCGCCGGGTCCAGACCGCAGAACGCCGACCGCTCCTCACCCGGAGGCAGGGGCGCCGTACATTCGGCTTCGGACGTGAAGTTCTGCTGCGTGAACGCGCGGACACCCTCCGCCGAACGCTCCATGTCCACATAACGGATGCCGACATTGCCGCTCAGCTGGACGCCGTTGTCCAGATCGCCCCGGAAGCGCAGCATGGCGTAGGCCGCGTTGGTGTCTTCCTGAACAGGGTTGATCTCCTGCGGAAGGAACGGCGTGCCGGGATTGACGCCGCAACGCATGGCCAGAGGCACCCAGTTCTGCGGGCAGCCGTCAGCGCCGTTTCGGGCGCGCCACTCGTCGCCCATCAGCAGGGCGTAATCCACATAGTCCTGATAGTTCTGGACGATGTTCGACCCATAGAACAGCCGCGGCTGGCCGCCCGTCGGATTGGGCACCTCGCCCCGCATGAAGTTGTCGAAGTTGAAGGTCCGGTGGAAATCGCTCGGGGTAGCGCCGCCTCCGGTGGCCGGGTCGCCGTTGGCCGCTTCATCCAGCCAGACGGGTCCGCCGCCGCCCCAGATTTCGCTGACCACGCCCCAGTTGTAGGTGCTGAATCGGGTGGTCTGGTCCCGCTCCGAACGCCGCACGCCGAAGCGGACGGATTCCAGGATCGGCATGTCGAAGAACTGATAGTCGACGTCGATGCGCACCGCGTCCAGGGTGCCCTCGCTCTCCTCGATGTGGTCCATCGCTGAGCGGGTGAAGGTGTTGTACGGGTTCGACAGACTGTCGTTCGGGCTGACGCCATACGTCGGACAGTTGTTCGTCGCCGGACCCGTACAGATGCTGCCGTCCGGCGCGCGGCGATCCGGCGTCAGGAAGGTGACGATCGGGATGTCGCTGCCCTGCATCTGAATGTCGGCGTACTGGAACGTGGAGTTCCACAGCCCCGCGTCGATGACATCGACCGTCGAATCCACGTGCTGATAATCGAAGTTGACGCGCAGGCGCTCGGTCGGCGTCCACTTGAAGTTCAGACCATAGTCCGTGGTCACATACTCCTGATGGACATCGCGGCGGATGTTGTTGCTCTGCAGGCCCCAGGCGGGCGTCCGCGGATCGGCCCCGTTCTGATCGTCCCGCCAGCCGGTCTGGCCGGTGATGACGCCGTTGGTGAACAGGCCGTCAGGGCCGAAGTCCAGGGTCGTCCCCTGAAGCGCCTGGGAGTCGCCGTTGTTCGACACATTGTCCGTGGCGATCTCCATGGCGTGCTCGGTCCACGCCTGGGTGGAGTCCGAACGCAGGAACTGCGCGGTCGCCTCCATGGTCCGGTCCGGGCTGCGCCACTGACCGGCGGCCGCATAGCCCGTCCGCTCGCGATCAAAGATCTGGCTGCGGAAGGCCGCGCCGCGCGGGAACCAGACCTGGCCCACCTCGGTGCCGGCCGGGCCCACCACGTCGCCGTTGCTGTACAGGGTGCGCGGCGCGTAGTTGGAGATCTGCTGGCCGTCGCTGCGGGCGGTCAGTTCAGAGCTCACCGCGTTCAGCAGCAGGCCGAATTCGCCCGCTTCGGTGTCCCAGCGGTCGCTGTAGAGCAGCGAGACCGTCGGGGTCCACTCCTCGGCGAAGTCGCCGTAGCTGGCCTCGACCGACCCCGCCAGGACGCGGCCCGGCGAGTCGAACGGCACGCGGGTGCGCAGATTGATGGTTCCGGAGATGCCGCCCTCGACCATGTCGGCGGACGGGTTCTTGAACACGTCCACGCCGCCCATCAGTTCGGCGGGCACGTCCGAGAAGCTCAGCACGCGGCCGTTGGTGGCGCTGAAGGTGTCGCGGCCGTTCAGCTCGCTTCGCACCCAGGTCAGGCCGCGGACGACCACGCCCGAGCCCTCGATGGAGAAGTGGTCCGGATCGACACCGGCGCGGAAGCGGTCGATGGACACGCCCGGCACCCGCTGCAGGGCCTCGGTCACGCTGCGGTCCGGCAGGGCCCCGATGTCCTCGGCGGTGATGGAATCGACGAAGACCTCCGAGTTCCGCTTGATCTCCTGCGAGCTGCGCAGGCTGGCGCGGATGCCGGTGATGACGACCTCCTCGACCTCGACGGCGTCGTCATCCGGCGGCGCGTCCTGCGCCATGGCCGGCGTCGCGGCCATGACCGCGGCGATGACCGCGACGGAGGCGCCGGCCTTCAGGCCGGCTCCGAAGCGGACGGAGTCCGCACGTGTTGTTCTTGAAGTATGCACCCGATTTCCTCCCCAGCATTTTCTTTTGTTAGCGCTACCAAATTGGGGCAGAGCCAAATGTCTGATTAATGAAGTCGTAGCCTAGCTTTTCCGGTTCCGCAAGTCCTCCTTTCCCTGACGTAATGGGTGACGCAATCCCGCCACATCCCGGGACCCGCACTGGGGTTTCAGCCGTTCCTCCCTTGAAAAACAGGGCTTTGGAACGCTTCCCCGACACGATAGACGGCATTGACCGCGCCATTTTTCTGCCTCTAGATGGAAAGAAAGCGCTGTGGGGAGAGCGCAACAGCATGTCGGACAAATGCATCACCAAGGTGCTGATCGTCGGCGGCGGCACCGCCGGCTGGATGACCGCCGCCGCCCTGTCCGAGACCCTGAAAGGGTTGGCGCTGGACATCCGTCTGGTGGAGTCCGAGGCCATCGGCACGGTGGGCGTGGGCGAATCCACCATTCCCCACATCCGCCACTTCAACACCCGGCTGGGGATCAACGAGGCGGATTTCCTGTCCCGCACCCAGGCCACCTTCAAGCTGGGCATCGAGTTCCGGGACTGGGGCCGGCTGGGCGACAGCTACATCCATCCGTTCGGGGCCTACGGCGCCGATCCCGCCGCCCATGAGGTCGAGTTGTTCCACCACCTGTGGACCCGCGCGGGCGCGCCAGAGTCCCTGGAGGCCTGGAGCCTGCCCGTCGCCATGGCGCGGCGCGAGCGTTTCACCCATCCCTCGACCGACCCGGCCTCGCCCCTGTCGGGCTTTTCGTATGCTTACCAGTTCGACGCCTCGCTCTACGCCGCCTATCTGCGTCGCTATTCCGAGGCGCGCGGCGTGGTGCGCACAGAGGGCCGCATCGCCGACGTCGCCCTGCATGGCGAGACCGGTTTCGTCACCCATGTGACGCTGGAAAGCGGCGAGCGCATCGACGCCGATCTGGTCATCGACTGCTCCGGCTTTCGGGGGCTGGTGATCGAGCAGGCCATGAAGACCGGCTATCATGACTGGACCCGCTGGCTGCCCTGCGACCGGGCCGTGGCCCTGCCCTGCGAGCACGGCGGTCTCTTCCCCCCCGCCACCCGCGCCACGGCGCTCAAGGCCGGCTGGGCCTGGCGCATCCCGCTGCAGCACCGCGTCGGCAACGGCCATGTCTATTGCAGCGCCTTCCTCGACGACGACGCGGCCGAGACCGCCCTGATGGACCAGCTGGAGGGCGCCGCCCTGGCCCCGCCCAACCGCCTGCGGTTCCTCACCGGCAAGCGCAAGCTCCAGTGGAACCGCAACTGCGTGGCCATCGGCCTGGCGTCCGGGTTCCTCGAGCCGCTGGAGTCCACCTCGATCCATCTGATCCAGGCCGCCATCGGCTATCTGCTGGACCTGTTCCCAACCGGCGACTGGGACCCGTCCGACGCCGCCGAGTTCAACCAGACCATGGACATGGAGTACGAGCGCATCCGCGATTTCCTGGTGCTGCACTATCACGCCACCACGCGCGACGATTCCGAGTTCTGGAACCACTGCCGCACCATGACCATCCCCGATTCCCTGGCCTGGAAGATGGAGCTGTTCCGCGAGCGTGGGGTCGTGGCCGCCTATGAGCACGGCGTCTTCCTGCATCCCAGCTGGGTCGCGGTCTATGTGGGCCAGCATGTCACCCCCCGCCGCTGGGACCCGCGCCTGGACGATCTCGACCCCGCCGCCGTGCGCGCCGATCTGGAAGGCCAGCGCCGCCGCATCGCCGGCCTGGCCGAGCGCCAGCCTCGCCACGCAGACGTCCTGGGCGCCGCCCGCGCCGCCGTCATGGCCGAGGCCCGGGCATGAGCGACGCCCGCTCCACCGGGACGGTCATCGTCGGCGACGGCCCCGCCGCCTGGATCATGGCCCTGGCGATCAGCCGAGGCGCCCCCGCCCGCGTCACCGTCATCACCCAGCCCTCGCCCGGCGATGTGGATCCCTACGGCCCGGCCCTGACCGCGCCCCCGGCGATCCGCGATCATCACGCCGACCTCGGCCTACACGACGCGGAGGTCATGGCCGCCGCCGTGCCCCTGTTCGGCCTGGCGCTGGAGGGGTGGGGCGACGCCCCCGCCTTCATCCCCTTCGGCCAGACCGGCGCTGACATGGCCTCGGTCACCTTCCACCAGCAGCTGGCCCGGCTGGACCGTCTCGACGCCCTGGCCGACCATTCCCTGTCCGCCCAGGCCGCGCGCCGGCGCCGCTACGCCCCGCCCTCGACGGACCCGGCCTCCTTCCTCTCCACCCTGGACCACGGGCTCAGCCTCGACGCAGGGCCCTACGCCGCCCTGCTGCGCCGCCACGCCCTGAAAGCCGGCGCGACCGTCATCGAGGGCGCGGTCAGGACGGTGGAGCGCGCCCCGTCCGGCGCCGTCGCCGCCGTCTCCCTCGCGGACGGCGCGACCGTGCCCGGCGACCTGTTCATCGACGCCTCAGGCCCGGCCGCGGTCCTGACCGACGCGCCGCTCCAGTCGTGGGCCAGCGACCTCCCCTTCGACCGTCTCCATGTGGAGACCACGCCCGACAGCGAACCGCCGCTCCATCTCGTCTTCCGCACCCCCGGCGACGGCCTCGAGCGCGACGCCCCCCTGCCCGGCCGTCGGGTGCAGGCGCGGCTGACCCGGGGCGGCGACGGCGCGCCCTTCCAACCCGGCCGCCGGGACCGCTTCCGGGACCGCAACGTCATCGCCGTCGGCGCCGCCGCCCAGGTCCTGCCGCCGCTGGGCGCCGGGGCCCTGCATCTGATCCACCGCGCCGCCGGGCATCTGGTCCGGCTGTGGCCCGCCACCGCCGACGGGGCGGTCGAGGCGCGCGAGTTCGACCGGCTGATGACCGCCGAGGTGGAGGCCGACCGCGACTTCGCCCTGATGCTGCTGCGCCGTCAGGGCGCGACGCTGACCGCGCCCGCCGCCCACCGCCTGGCCCTGTTCGAAGCCCGGGGCCGGGTCAGCCGCCGCGAACAGGAGCCCTTCACCCCCGGCTTCCTCGCCGCCGCCCTGCTGGCCTCAGGCGTCCGGCCGCGCCGCGTCGACCCGATGGCCGAGGCGCTGGACCCCGCCATGCTGGCCGCCCGCGCCGACCGCATCCGCGACCTGGCCTCCCGCACCGCCTCCACCTTGCCGCCCTGGAACCCCGCCCCATGATCCAGCCGGATCTGATCCGAAACGTGGTCATCGTCGGCGGCGGCACAGCCGGTTGGATGGCGGCCGCAGCCCTGTCCCGCCTCATCGCGAACGGCGTCACCAGCGTGACCCTGGTGGAGTCCGACACCATCGGAACCGTGGGCGTGGGCGAGGCGACGATCCCGCCCATCCGAACCTTCAACGAGATGCTGGGCCTGGACGAGCGCGCCTTTCTTCAAGCCACCCGCGGCTCCTACAAGCTGGCCATCGAGTTCGTGGACTGGACCCGCCCCGGCCACACCTATCAGCACCCGTTCGGCCCCTTCGGCGCCGACATCAATGCGGTCAAATTCCATCAGTTCTGGCTCAAGATGCACCGCGAGGGCCGCGCCGCGGAGTTCGGCGACTACAATCTGTGCGGCGTGGCCGCGCGCCTGAACCGCTTCGGCGCCCTGCCCCCGCAGCACCGCTCGCCCCTGACCCCCATGTCCTGGGCCTATCATTTCGACGCCGCCCGCTACGCCCGCTTCCTGCGCGACCATGCCGAGACGCGCGGGGTGGTGCGTCAGGAGGGCAAGGTCGTCTCGGTGGAGCAGCGCCCCGAAGACGGCTTCATCGACGCCATCGTGCTGGACGACGGCCGCCGGGTCGAAGGCGAGCTGTTCATCGACTGCACCGGCTTCCGGGGCCTGCTGATCGAACAGGCCCTCAAGGCCGGGTTCGAGGACTGGAGCCACTGGCTGCCCTGCGACCGGGCCGTGGCGGTCCAGTGCCTCAACGACAACGCCATCTCCCCCTTCACCCGCTCCACCGCCCGCGAGGCCGGCTGGCAATGGCGCATCCCGCTCCAGCACCGGGTCGGCACGGGCTATGTCTATTCCAGCGCCCACATCTCCGACGATCAGGCCGCCGACACCGTCATGGCCAATCTGGACGGCAAGCCCGTCACCGACCCCCGGATCCTCAGCTTCCGGGCCGGGCGCCGCAGGAAGGCCTGGGTCAAGAACTGCGTCGCCCTGGGCCTGGCCTCAGGCTTTCTGGAGCCGCTGGAGTCCACCAGCATTCACCTGATCCAGGCCGGCATCACCAAGCTGCTGGCCCTGTTCCCGCACCGGGGCTTCGACCCGGTGGCCATCGACGAGTACAACCGCCTGACCAATGTCCAGATCGAGCAGATCCGCGACTTCATCATCCTGCACTACCACGCCAACGAGCGCACCGGCCTGGACCTTTGGGACCACGTCCGCACCATGGCCATCCCCGACTCCCTGCAACACAAGCTCGACCTGTTCCGGGGCGCCGGCCGCTTCTTCCGCCACGAGGACGAGTTGTTCGCCGAGTCCAGCTGGATGGCCGTGCTGATCGGCCAGAACGTCATGCCCCAGCGGTACGACCCCCTCGTCGACTCCATCCCCGAGGCTGACGTGGCCCGCGCCATGGAGGAGCTGCGCACCACCATCCGCGCGGCGGCCGAAAGCCTGCCCGATCACGCCGACTTCCTGGCCCGCCACTGCGCCGCGCCCGAACCTGAATCCGTCCCCGCCTGAGGCCCCATGACCGACACCACCGACCACCGCATCCGGAAGATCGTCATCGTCGGCGGCGGCACGGCCGGCTGGATGACCGCCGCCGCCATGGCCAAATTGCTGGGCCGCGACTTCGCCGACATCACCCTGGTGGAATCCGACGACATCGGCATCGTCGGGGTCGGCGAGGCCACCATCCCCCAGATCGGCATCTACAACCGCATGCTGGGCCTGGATGAGGACGAGTTCGTCCGCAAGACCCAGGGCTCCTTCAAGCTGGGCATCCAGTTCGTGGACTGGGGCAGGAAGGGCCACACCTATTTCCACCCCTTCGGCCCGTTCGGCGTGGACATGGAGGGGGTGTCCTTCCACGCCTACTGGCAGCGGCTGCATCTGGCGGGCGACCCGCACCGGCTGGAGGACTATTCGCTGCAGGCCGTGGCGGCGGCCGAGAACCGCTTCATGCGCGCCATCGACGCGGGCCGCTCGCCTTTGTCCAGGATCGCCTACGCCTTCCACTTCGACGCCGGCCTCTACGCCCGCTTCCTGCGCGGCTTCGCCGAGGAGCGGGGCGTCGTGCGCCGCGAGGGCAAGATCGTCGATGTGGAGCAGCGCGCCGAGGACGGCTTCATCCAGGCCGTGAAGCTGGAAAGCGGCGAACGCATCGAGGGCGAGCTGTTCATCGACTGCTCCGGCTTCCGGGGCCTGCTGATCGAACAGACGCTCAAGACCGGCTACGAGGACTGGACCCGGTGGCTGCCCTGCGACCGCGCCGCCGCCGTGCCCTGCGAGAGCGTGCCGACCTTCACCCCCTACACCCGCTCCACCGCCCGCGACGCCGGCTGGCAGTGGCGTATCCCGCTGCAGCACCGCACCGGCAACGGCTACGTCTATTCCAGCGACCACATCAGCGACGATCAGGCCGCCGAGACCCTGCTGGCCAATCTGGACGGCAAGCCCCTGGCCGACCCGCGCTTTCTGCGTTTCGTCACCGGGCGGCGCAAACAGGCCTGGGTCAAGAACGTGGTGGCCATCGGCCTGTCGTCCGGCTTCATCGAGCCGCTGGAGTCCACCAGCATCCACCTGATCCAGAGCGGCGTCGCCAAGCTGATGCAGATGTTCCCGGACAAGCGCTTCGAGCCCGCTGACCGCGAGCGCTTCAACCGCATGACCCAGGTCGAGACCGAACAGGTCCGCGACTTCATCATCCTGCACTATCACCTGACCGAACGGGACGACACGCCGTTCTGGGACCGCTGCCGCACCATGGACGTGCCCGACAGCCTCAAGGAGAAATACCGCCTGTTCGAAGGCTACGGCCGGATCTTCCGCGAGAACGACGAGCTGTTCAACGACACCAGCTGGATGGCCGTCATGGTCGGCCAGGGCCTGAAGGCCCGCGGCTACGACCCCGTCGCCGACGTCCTGAGCCTGGACGAAACCCGCGCCCGCCTTGCCGAAATCCGCCGCGTCATGCGCACCTCCGCCGATTACATGCCCCTGCAGACCGAGTTCATCCGCAACAACTGCGCGGCGGGGTGAGGGTACGCAGACCCTCTGGACACACCGCCCCTCTCCACCCATGATAGCGCTAACAATGACGCCGCCCGGCGGCGCGGGAGGACATCATGAAATACGCCCTGACGGCCCTCGCGGCCGGCCTCGCCCTGACTGCGCCCGCCTTCGCGCAGGACGCCCCCACCGCCCGTTTCGACTGGTTCGCCTATGAGGGCGCCGATCCGGAGCACGCGGTGGTCCAGCCCGGCCCCGGCCAGTTCCGCAACCCGATCCTGTCCGGCTTCTATCCCGACCCGTCCAACACCCGCGCGGGCGAGGACTATTATCTGGTCACCTCGACCTTCGCCTACTTCCCCGGCCTGCCCGTGTTCCACAGCCGCGATCTGGTCAACTGGACCCAGATCGGCAACGCCATCGACAGGCCGGACCAGGTGGACTTCGGAACGCTGGGCCTGTCGCGCGGCCTGTTCGCCCCGACCATCGAGCACCACGAGGGGGTCTTCTACATCCTCAACACCTGCGTGGACTGCGGCGACAATTTCGTCATCACCGCCACCGACCCGGCGGGACCGTGGTCCGACCCGGTCTGGCTGCCGGATCTGGCGGGCGGCATCGACCCGGCCCTGTTCATCGACGAGGACGGCTCGGCCTGGATCCTCAACAACGGCCCGCCGGACCGCGAGCCGGAATACGAGGGCCACCGCG
Source organism: Brevundimonas sp. BAL450 (assembly GCF_015767455.1). Taxonomy (NCBI): domain Bacteria; kingdom Pseudomonadati; phylum Pseudomonadota; class Alphaproteobacteria; order Caulobacterales; family Caulobacteraceae; genus Brevundimonas; species Brevundimonas sp. BAL450. The sequence continues at coordinate 16,359 of NZ_JADWOW010000062.1, read as the reverse complement.
CCATCTGGATCCAGCGTTTCGATCTGGAGACCCTGTCCACCCAGGGCCCGCGCACCCTGCTGGTGGACGGCGGCGTGGACTTCTCGACCCAGCCCATCTGGATCGAGGGGCCGCACATCTACAAGGTCGACGGCCGCTATGTGCTGACCGCGGCCGAGGGCGGCACGGCCGAGGCGCACTCCCAGGTCGCCCTGGTCGCCGACCGGCCCGACGGGCCCTATACGCCCGATCCGGACAACCCCTTCCTGACCCAGCGCGACCTGCCGCGCGACCGGGACTTCCCCATCACCTCGGCGGGCCACGCCGATCTGGTCCAGACGCCGGACGGGGACTGGTGGGCCACCTTCCTGGCCGTGCGTCCCTATGGCGAGGACTTCTACAACACCGGGCGCGAGACCTTCCTGATGCCCGTGACATGGGAGAACGGCTGGCCGCGCATCACCGCGCCGGGCGAGGTCATCCCCCATGTGCTGGACCGCCCCGACCTGCCCGAGCAGCCCGCGCCTGACCTGCCCACCACCGGCCCGTTCAGCGTCACCGAGGACTTCGACGGCGAGGCCCTGCCCATCCACTGGCTGACCGTCCGCAACCCCCGCTCGGACTGGTTCAGCGTCTCAGGCGGCGCCCTGCACCTGACCGCCCGGCCGCAGGGCCTTGGCGACATGGCCAATCCGTCCTTCGCCGCCCGCCGCCAGCAGCACATGACCGCCGCCGCCTCCACCGAGGTGCGCTTCACCCCGGCCCACGACGGCGACCGCGCGGGCCTCGCCGCCTTCCAGAGCGACGACTTCTGGTGGTTCATCGGCGTCGGCCGTCATGAGGGTCAGGACGTGGTGCTGGTCGAGCGCCGGGCCGGGCCGGACGATCCGGCGCGCGGCGTCATCGTCGCCTCCGCCCCCCTGCCCGTCGCCCCCGGCCAACCCCTGCGCCTGCGGGCCAGCGTCGACGTCGGCGAGATCGACCTGGCCTTCGCCACACCGGACGGTCAGTGGACGGCGCTTGTCACCGACGGCGACGCCAGCATCCTCAGCACCCGCACCGCCGGCGGCTTCGTCGGGTCGGTGTTCGGCGCCTACGCCTATTCCCCCGCCGGACCCGCCGATTGATGCAGCCAATCCCGCCGGCGCGCGCTATGCTCGCGCCGGTTCAAAGGGAGGCGCTCATGGTCCGTTTCATCGTCCAGTGGCTGGTCACGGCCCTCGGCCTGTGGCTGTCGTCGGTCCTGATCGCGGGCGTCGAGTTCAGCAGCACCACAGTGCTGATCCTGGCCGCCCTTGTGCTGGGCCTGATCAATGCGGTGATCCGGCCCATTCTGGTGATCATCACCTTCCCCATCACGGTCATCACCCTGGGCCTGTTCCTGCTGGTGGTGAACGCCGCCATGATCGGCCTGGCCTCGGCCTTCTTCGACGGCTTCACGGTCAGCGGCTTCTGGCCCGCCATCGGCGCCGCCGTGGTCACCGGCGTGGTCAGCTGGATCGCCGGCGCCTTCATCCGCGACTGATCACTCCGCCAGCGTCCGCCGGAACGAGAACCCGTCGTCGGTGCGGATGTCGTCCACGCGCCAGCCGTCCGCCTCGCGCCGCAGGATGAACAGCGGCGCCCGCGCGCTCTCGGCGTCGTCCGCCTTGCCGAAGTCGAAGCGCGCCCGCACCGCCGCCCGGTCGGCCGAGGCCTCGACCACGCTGACCTCGCGCAGGGTCAGGCCGTGGGGGTCCTGGCACAGGCACACCGGATCGGCCTCCAGCGCCGGGTGCAGGCCTTCGTCGGGCCAGGCCCGCGCCGCCTCCAGCATCCCCGCCACCTCGGCGGTGAACACTTGTCCCGCCACCGCCGGATCCAGCGGCGCGAAATCGGCGTCGTCCATCCGCGTGTAGAGAGTCCGCACAAAGGCCTCCGCCTCGCCCCGCGCCGTCTCCGTCGGGTCGGCCGCCGCCTCCGGCGCGTCCGCCTCCGGCTTGGTCTCTTCCGCCGCTGCAGGCGCCTCGACCCCGGGCGTGGCTTCTGGCTCATCCGCCGCGCCGCACGCCGCCAGCCCCAGGCCCAGAACCGCCGCCATCATCATCCGCCGCATCACGCCCTCCCCTGTCATGCGCCCATCCCGCCGCCGCGTCCCCGTCCTGGCCACTGTCCATAGCTGACGGCCTCTGCTAGACCGGCCGCCATGACGGTTCGTGCGCGCATCATCCTGATTTCCATTCGCCGCCCGGCGTAGCGCTTCAGGGCTTGGCCCCGCGCACGCCGGGGTCCAGAAATCACCCGCAACCGACAAGCATACCAGCCTGAGACACCCATGGCCGACGCCCCCCAGACTCCCGATGGCCGCGACTATCGCGACACCGTCTTCCTGCCCGACACCCCGTTCCCCATGCGCGGCGGTCTGCCGAAAAAGGAGCCGGAGATCCTGGCCGCCTGGGGCGACCTCTACGCCGACCTGCGCAAGCAGCGTCAGGCCGAGGGCGCGCCCCTGTTCGTGCTGCACGACGGCCCGCCCTACGCCAACGGCGACATCCACATCGGCCATGCGCTGAACAAGACCCTGAAGGACTTCGTGGTCCGCTCCCAGTTCCTGCTGGGCAACGACGTGGACTACGTTCCCGGCTGGGACTGCCACGGCCTGCCCATCGAGTGGAAGATCGAGGAGCAGTTCCGGGCCAAGGGCCGCCGCAAGGATGAGGTCTCCAAGGCGGAGTTCCGTCAGGCCTGCCGCGACTACGCCGCCGGCTGGATCGACGTGCAGCGCGAACAGTTCAAGCGCCTCGGCATCGTCGGAAACTGGGACGGCCGCTACGCCACCATGGACTTCGCCACCGAGGCGGCCATCGTGAAGGAATTCCACAAGTTCAAGAACAGCGGCCAGCTCTATCGCGGCTCCAAGCCCGTCATGTGGTCGCCGGTGGAGCGCACCGCCCTGGCCGACGCCGAGATCGAGTACCACGAGCACAACAGCCCCACGATCTGGGTAAAATTCCCGGTCACCGGCGCCACGGACGACCATCCCGACGACCTGCTGGCCTTCCGCCACGCCACGCCCGCCATCGTCATCTGGACCACCACCCCGTGGACCATCCCGGCCAACCGCGCCATCAGCTACGGCCCCGAGATCGACTACGGCCTGTACGAGGTCACCGCGCTGGAGGAAGGGCTGGAGTTCGAGCCCTGGGCCAAACCCGGCGACCGCCTGATCCTGGCCGACAAGCTGGCCGAAGAAGTCTTCAAGGCGGCGAAAATCGCCGGCTGGACCCGCGTCGACGCGGTCAATCCGTCCGGTCTGGAATGCGCCCACCCGTTGGCGGCCCTGCACCCCGGCTTCGGCTATTCGGTGCCGCTGCTGGCCGGCGACCATGTGACCGACGAGGCGGGCACCGGCTTCGTGCACACCGCCCCCGGCCACGGCGCGGACGACTACGAGGTCTGGCGCGCCCACGGCCATCACGAGATCCCCGACACCGTCGATCCCGACGGCGCCTACTATGAGCACGTGCCCCTGTTCGGCGGTCTCAAGGTGCTGGAGACCGAGGGCAAGAAGACCGGCAAGTTCGGCCCGGCCAACCCCGCGGTGATGGAAAAGCTGATCGAGGCCGGGACCCTGCTGGCCCGCGGGCGCATGGACCATTCCTACCCGCACAGCTGGCGCTCCAAGGCCCCGGTCATCTTCCGCAACACGCCCCAGTGGTTCGTCCGTCTGGACGGCGAGCACGGCCTGCGGGACAAGGCCCTGGCCGCCATCGACGCCACCACCTTCCACCCGGCGGGCGGGCGCAACCGCATCCGCTCCATGGTCGAGACGCGCCCCGACTGGCTGATCAGCCGCCAGCGCGCCTGGGGCACGCCCCTGGCCATGTTCGTGGACCGGCAGACCGGCCAGCCCCTGCACGACGACGCCGTGGACGCCCGCATTGTCGAGGCCGTCCAGGCCGAGGGCGCCGACGCCTGGTTCACCCGCCCCGACAGCGACTTCCTCGGCGCCGGCCATGACCCGGACCGCTACGAGAAGGTCGAGGACATCCTCGACGTCTGGTTCGATTCCGGCTGCACCCATGCCTTCACCATCGAGGGCCGCGCCGATTCAAAATGGCCCGCCGACCTCTATCTGGAAGGCTCGGACCAGCACCGCGGCTGGTTCCAGTCGTCCCTGCTGGAGGCCTGCGGCACCCGCGGCCGCGCCCCCTATGAGGCGGTTCTCACCCACGGCTTCACCCTGGATGAGAACGGGGAGAAGATGTCCAAGTCCAAGGGCAACACCGTCAATCCCCTGACCGTCATCAACGAGTCCGGCGCCGACATCCTGCGCCTGTGGGTGTCGGTGGTGGACTACGCCGAGGACCAGCGGATCGGAAAGCAGATCCTGCAGACCACGGTGGACGCCTATCGCAAGCTGCGGAACACCGTCCGCTACCTGCTGGGCGCCCTGAACGGCTTCGACGAGGCCGAGCGCCTGACCGATCTGGACCAGTTCCCGCCGCTGGAGCGCTACATCCTGCACCGCCTCTGGGAGCTGGACGGCGAGGTGCGCGCCGCCTACGCCCGCTATGACTTCCAGGACGTGGTGCGCCCGGTGCTGGAGTTCTGCTCCGGCGACCTGTCGGCCCTCTATTTCGACATCCGCAAGGACAGCCTCTACTGCGACCGCCCGGACAGCCTCAAGCGCCGGGCCGTGCGCACCGTCATGGACGAGGTCTTCACCCGCCTCACCGCCTGGCTCGCCCCCCTGACCCCCTTCACCATGGAGGAGGCCTGGACCACCCGCTTCCCCGAGGCGGGCTCCAACTGCGCCCGCGTCATCCCGGCGACGCCCGCCGAATGGGAGAACACGGCCGAGGCGGCGCGGTGGGCCAAGGTCGATACCGTGCTGGAAGAGGTCAATGACGCCCTCGAGGCCGCCCGCCGCGACAAGCTGATCGGCGGCGCCCTGGACGCCTGGCCCTCGGTCACGGCCCCCGCAGACGCCATCAGCGCCTTCGACGGTCTGGACCCGGCCGAGGTCTTCCGCACCTCCGGCGCCGAGCTGTCGGCGGGCGAGACGGCGGTGACGGTCAAGGTCGCCGACGCTCCCAAATGCCGCCGCTGCTGGCGCCGCATGCCGGACTTCAGCGAATCCAGCGGCCTCTGCGGTCGCTGCGAGGACGCCGTGGCGGCCATCGACGCCGGGCGCTGATCAGCCCGTCAGTCGACGCACAGGGTCGCTGCGGCCCGGCCGTTCTCCACGCGGGTGAAGCAGCCGAAGGGCGAGGAATTGGCCTGGCACACGCCGGTGACCGCCTCGCCTTCCGGCGGGCGCTTGTCGTCGGCCAGACGGCACTCGCCCTGGCACTGCGCCGCGTCGGTGCACGGCTGCCCCGCGTCGGCATAGGCGATCACGCACCGGTAGGCGCCCAGCCGGCCTTCGCGCCGCCAGTCGCCGCCCGCCGCCTCACACCCCGTCTGGTCGCCGGGGATCTGCGAAGCCGCCGCAGACGGCCCGGACTCCGCCAGCTCCGTCGCCGGGGCCGGCTCGGCGGGCATGCAGCTGATGCACAGGAACGCCAGGGCGGCGGCGGGGATCCAGGTCTTCATGGGCGCTCCGTTCAGGTCCGCTGCACTTAGCGCACGCGCCGACGGATCGTTCAACGGCGCCGGCCTTAGAGCCCCGTTAACCCTCGGGGGGCATGGTCGTCAGCAAGTTTCGGGCCACGCGGCCCATGACGGGCAATACGCGACAGGGGCGACGCCGTGATCGGGCAAAGGCTGGAGATCAGACAGGGCCAGGGGCTGGTCATCACGCCCCAGCTGCAGCAGGCCATCAAGCTTCTGCAACTGTCCAACCTTGAGCTGGACGCCTTCGTCGAGGCCGAACTGGAGCGCAATCCCCTTCTGCTGCGCGACGAGGGCGAGACCGACGTCGAGGAACGCCGCGACGCCGACGCGCCGGTCGAGGCCGCCGACGACCGCGACACCTCCGAACGGGACCTGACCGAAGGCTCCGCCCGCGACGCCGAAGGCGCCATGGACGCCCGCGACGATGATCTGTACGGCGACGCCGCCCCGGGCGAGCGCAGCGGCGACCGCGCCGCCGACGAGGCGGGCCAGCCCGGCCTGTCCGAATGGTCGTCCGCGGGCAAGGGCGGTGGCCAGCCTGCGGGCGAAGGCTCCGACGACCGGCCCGACCGGCGCGAACAGACCCTGTGGGAGCATCTGCTGGATCAGGCCGCCGTGGCCGGATTCAGCCCCGCCGACCACGCGGTGGCCCAGGCCCTGATCGACATGACCGACGAGGGCGGCTACCTGCGCGGCGACCTCAACGAGGTGGCTGACCGTCTCGGTTGCGGCATGGACAAGGTGGAGGCCGTGCTGGCCGTCTGCCACGGCTTCGAGCCCACCGGCGTCATGGCCCGCTCCGCCCCCGAATGCCTCCAGCTGCAGCTGGTCGAGCGCAACCGCTTCGATCCGGCCATGGCCTGCCTGCTGGACAATCTGGAGCTTCTGGCCCGCCGCGACATGGCGGCGCTGAAGCGCGCCTGCGGCGTCGATGACGAAGACCTCCGCGAGATGATCACCGAGCTCAAGGCCCTGACGCCCCGCCCCGGCGCGGCCTTCGGCGGCGAACCGGCCCAGACGGTGGTGCCCGACGTCTTCGTGCGCCCCGATCCGGCGGGCGGCTGGCGGGTGGAGCTGAACGGCGACACCCTGCCCCGTCTGCTGGTGGACAAGCGCTACCACGGCCTCGTCTCCGGCGGCGCGCGCGGCGAGGAGGAGAAGACCTTCGTGGCCGACTGCGCGGCCCAGGCCAACTGGCTGGTGAAGAGCCTCGATCAGCGCGCGAAAACCATCCTCAAGGTGTCGTCCGAGATCGTGCGCCAGCAGGACGCCTTCCTGGCCTTCGGTGTCGAGTTCCTGCGCCCCCTGAACCTCAAGACCGTGGCCGACGCCATCGGCATGCACGAATCCACCGTCAGCCGCGTCACCTCCAACAAATACGTGGCTACCCCGCGCGGGGTGTTCGAGCTGAAATTCTTCTTCACCGCCTCCATCGCCGCCACCGACGGCGGCGCGGCCCATTCGGCCGAAGCCATCCGCCACCGGATCAAGTCCATGATCGACAACGAGGTCCGGGACGGCGACGTGCTCAGCGACGACCGCATCGTCGACATCCTCAAGGAGGCGGGCGTCGACATCGCCCGCCGCACCGTGGCCAAGTACCGCGAGGCCCTGCGGATTCCCTCCTCGGTGGAGCGCCGCCGGATGCTGAAATCCGCCTGAAACGGCGCCGCTTCACACCCGCGTGAGAAAAGACCGAAAACCCCTGTTCCGCTTGACACCAAACGCCTGCGGGCGCGTTCTTGGGGCATGCAGATTCAAGTCAGTGGCAAGCATGTGGATGTCGGCGACGCGTTAGGCTCGCGCATCTCCCAGGAACTTGAAGACGGGATCGGAAAATACTTCGAACGCGGCGGCGAGAACGCCGAGGTCGTCGTCTCCCGCGACGGACACCAGTTCAAGGTGGATTGCTGGGTCAGGCTCGCTTCGGGCCAGACGCTGGTGACCCATGGCCTCGGCGGCGACGCCCATGCGGCCTTCTCCGAGTCCCTCGGCAAGCTCGAAAAGCGGGTCCGACGCTACAAGCGCCGCCTCAAGGACCACCACGGCGGCCCGCGCGGTCTTTCGCCCGAGCAGCAGGAGAACGCCGCCCGCGAGGTGGCCTCCCTGACGGTCTTCCGCGACCCCGACACGGTCGAGGATGAAGAGTTCGGCGAGGCCGGCGCCCCCGGTGACGCCCCGGCCGCCATGGTCATCGCCGAAAGCCAGTCCGAAATCCGCACCCTCACCGTGGGGCGCGCGGTGCTGGAGCTGGACCTCACCGGCTATCCCGTCCTTCTGTTCCGCAACGCGGGCCACGGCGGCATTTCCGTGGTCTACCGCCGGCCGGACGGCAACATCGGCTGGATCGATCCGGAACGGACCGTGGCTTCACGGAACGGTCAGGGTTCCTGAGTTATAGCTTCCCCATGAGGGCGTAAGCGTCTAAAGGGGCGCCGCCTTCCGGCAAGAGTTAACAGTGTTTCGGGGTTATGATGGACATCGGTGAAATGCTCGCGCGTGACGGCATCGTCACGCGCAGCGGGGCGTCGTCCAAGCGGCAGGCCCTGAACATGGTCGCCGATGCGGCCGCCCCAATTCTGGGAATCGATCATGCCCGGGTTCTCGAGGCGTTGATGGAGCGCGAGGCCCTCGGCTCCACCGGCCTGGGCGGCGGCGTGGCCGCCCCCCACGCGCGGCTGGCCGGCCTCGACCGGGTCGTGGGCGTCTTCGTGCGCCTGGATCACCCGGTGGCGTTCGACTCGGTGGATGACCGGCCCGTGGACCTGCTGTTCGGCCTGTTCGCCCCGCCGGAATCCGGCGCCGAGCACCTGCGCGCCCTGGCGGCGGTGTCGCGCCTCCTGCGCTCGTCGGAAATGCGCGAACAGCTGCGCCAGGCCCGCACCACGGACGCCATCAACGCCCTGTTCGTGCGCGAAACGCCCGTTCAGGCGGCCTGATAGACTTAAGCCTGATCGCTTGAGATGGAATCGCTGCGCGATTTCCGACGAGGCCGTGAATCAGGCTTTCGCATCATGCTGGACCGAAATCTGAGCCCGGTTGGGCGGACGCCAACCGAACCGTTTTCGGTCCACGGTCTGTCCCTGTAAATCCGTCATCCTCGGGCTTGTCCCGAGGACCCATTGTGGCCTCAAGCGCGATTTTGAGGCGCTTTGACTGTCCGGGGCGACCCGGCGACCTGTCGAGACTGTTTTCACCATTGGCCCTCGGGACAAGCCCGAGGGTGACAGAATATTGAAATCACTGAACTATTTTAGCGCGACTTACAGGTACACGACCTAGGGCGTGTGCTCATAGAATCGCCGAAGCCACGGGTCGGCTCATAAGCAGCACATCAAAGTGTGCTCACGACCCGTTGCGGACCTCCCCGGCTCCGCTACGGTCGACCGATGCGCGCCGCCTACGACAAGCTGCTGGAAGATGTCTGCGTCCGCCTCGGGTTCTGCGGCTCCGTTGTCGATGGCCAATCGCTGCACGTTGACCAGTTCCTCCCGGAGTCTGGAGTCCTGACCAATGACGAGTTCGCCGATGCCCTGTTCAAGGCGGAAGGCTGGGACCCGGATGGCTCAGAGGCCAGAACTTTCCGCCCCAGCGTGCGGGAGGCGTTCGTTCGGCACATGGGCGCGTCCGAAGTGGACGCAGGTCAGCGCTAGAAGCCGCGTCCGCTTATCGCCCGCAGGCCCAAGTCTTCTGTCGACCCGTTGCGGACGTTCGAGTTGGCCTGAACGTCGACACGTGTTCTCATGCCGGCATGATCGAGGCCGTCATCGCCGTCAGCGTGCTCATCACGCAGTCCCGAAATGACTTCTGGGTCGTCACCCACGTCGACGCGCATGAAGCCAGCGCGATCAATGTCGGGTTCGCCTTCGTTCCTGAAGGTGAGGATTTCATCGTGACGTCTGCATACACGGTTCATCGCAACGGGACGGCGGCTACCCGGTGGACCACCCCGGCTTATACTCTTGAAATCCTCGCATTCAGGTGCGCCGACCGAACCTTTCAGTTGCGTCGCTCATGGAGCTATAGCGGCGTTGCTGACCCCACCGGTCCCCATGAACCTGATGCACCGTTCTCGAGGGTTGAGGACGCCAAGCGCGCATCGCAGGCTGATGCCGTATGCCAACCTCGGTCAAACTACACGGACGGCTTCCGTAGCTATTTCGACTTCATGCGAGCTTACGGCCTGTAGGACCAACAGTGTCCGCTTTCCACCCATTGCGACGCTTCGGGGCGCCTGCTGTCCGGCAGGCCGCCCTGCGCCATTTATGAGGACATGGCCTAGTGGACTGAAACCGGCGCCAGCTCGTGGGCCACGGCGGCCGCGAAGGCCGTTTCGCGGTCGATCATGACCGCCAGCCGCTCGCCGTCCGCGCCATGCACGGCGTACAGGGTCTGGTCGGGCTCCAGGTCCAGGCCCCGGATGTCGTCCACGCGCGCGTCGGCCAGCACGTCGGCGGCCTTGATTTCGCGCACATAGACCAGGTCCGGCGCGCCCAGGGCGGTGAAGTCGTCTTTGGTCATGACCGGGGTCATGGGAGTATCTCCTTCAGAGAGGAAACGCCTGGACGGGCGCGCGGTTCGACGCGCGGCGGCCGCCAGACGAAAAGAAAGCGGGTCAGCCCGAGGTGATCGGGATCCGCTTGATGGTTTCGGCCCGCTCGGGGCGCTTCAGGTCCACGTGCAGAAGGCCGTGCTCCAGCGCCGCGCCGGTGACCTCGAGCCCGTCGGCCAGGACGTAGCTGCGCACGAACCCGCGCGCCGCGATGCCCCGGTGCAGATAGGCGTTGTCGGTCTTGCCGGCGTCCTCGCGCTTTCCGGCGATGGTCAGCTGGCGGCCTTCCAGGGTCACGGTCAGGTCGTCCGGGGTGAACCCGGCCACCGCCAGGCTGATTCGCACGCCGTCCGGGCCGCGATCCTCGACATTGTAGGGCGGATAGCCTTCCGCCGCCGCCTTGGCGGCCCGGTCGATCAGGGCCCGGGTCTGGTCGAAGCCCAGCAGAAAGGGGCTGTCGAACAACAGGGTTCGCGTCGTCATTCCAGTCCTCGCAACAAGCGACTGTCTCGCCGGTCCGCGTCCCCCCGTGATCGGCGAGGACGCCCGGCGTCTCCGTTCAGATAGGAAACCCGCTCGTCGCGATCAATAAGCCGCCCGCCCGATCAGCTGGCCGCGAACTCGCTCAGGGCGTCCATGACGGCCCGGTTCTGGTCCTCGGTCCCCACGGTGATGCGCAGGGAGTCGTGCAAACCATAGCCGCCGACGGGCCGAACGATGATGCCCTTGGTGTTCAGATAGTCGCTGGCCGCCTTGGCCCGGTCCGCGTCCTTGAACCGCACCAGCACGAAATTGCCGGCGCTGGGCGGCACATCGAAGCCGAAGCCCTTGATGGCCTGGGTCAGGCGCGGCCGCCAGGTCTGGACCAGCTCGCGCGACGCCTTCACGTGCGCCTCGTCCGACAGGGCCGCCACCGCCGCCTCGATGCCGGGCACCGAGACGTTGAACGGCAGGCGGATGCGGTCCACCGCCTCGGCCACATGCAGCGGCGCATAGCCGAAGCCGACCCGCAGGCCCGCCAGACCGTGAATCTTCGAGAAGGTGCGCGTCACCACGATGTTGGCGCTGTCCTTGGCCAGCGGAAAGGCGGTGGCCCAGTCGGGCTCGGTCACGAATTCCGCATAGGCCTCGTCCACCACCAGCAGCACCGACGACGGCAGTTCCGCGTGCAGGCGCTCGATCTCCTCGGCCGCGTTCCACGATCCGGTGGGGTTCGACGGGTTCGACACATAGACGATGCGCGTGCGCTCATCGACCTGCGCCAGCAGGGCGTCCACCTCGGCCTTGAGTTTGGGCTCGGGCGCCGACTTCACCTCGGCCTGGTTGGCCAGGGCCGAGATGCGGTAGGCCAGGAAGCCGTACTGGCCGGTGACGATGTTGTCGCCCGGCGTCAGATAGGTCTGGTTCAGAAGGGCGAACACCTCGTCCGAGCCGTTGCCGAAGATCAGGCGCTCGGGCTCCAGCCCGTGGTGGTTCGCCACCGCCTCACGCAGCTTCGCGGCCCGGCCGTCGGGATAAAGCGCCAGGTTCTTGATGGCCGCCTCATAGGCCTCACGGGCCAGCGATCCGGCCCCCAGGGCGTTTTCGTTGGAGGACAGCTTCATGGGCTCGGCCACCCCGTCCACCTTGGACTTGCCGCCCACATAGGGGGCGATGTCCAGAATCCCGCTCTTGGGGGCGGGTCCAGTCGGCGCGGCGCCCTTGTCGGTGTCGGTCATCAGCGTCATCCCTGTCGTATCTTCAGAACACCGGGGCGGCGCCGATCACGCCGCTCAGCCGTCCGGTGGGGGCGATCAGGCGCCCGTCGTCGGGCTGCACATAGCCCGCCAGCATGAACAGCTTCAAGCCGCCCGCGGTCTCCAGCGGTGTTCCCGCCAGACCCCGCTGGGCCAGAAGGTCCGTGATCTTCGCCTCATCGCCCGGCGCCTCCACCACCCAGAAGGTGCGGTCGTCGCCCGTGGGCCCGATCTCTTCGCCCGACACCACCAGCGCCAGCGGACGGCCCGAGGCGTCGTCGGGCAGGGCCGCCGTCACCCTCAGATCCGGCTGGGCCAGCAGCCGCGCCCACCAGGGCGTCGTCCGTCCCAGATCCAGCACCGCCCGGCCGCCCTCGCGCGCGGCCTTCAGCGCGGTCTCCGCGTCATGGGCCGAGCGCACCCCGTGGCCGAACCGGTCCGCCGCCAGCAGAGCCGCCAGCGGCCCCCAGACGCTGACCGGCCCGGCGTTCGTCGCCTCGATGCGGCTCCACAGGGTCCGCACCAGCGCCGGCGACACGCCCCCGGCCCCGGCCAGCACGGCGCGCAGGGCGATCACCGACTCGTCCCGCGATCGGGCCCGTCCGCCGCCCACGCGCGCGGCCAGCGCCGTGATCAGCGCCCGGTCCAGCTCGGCGGGGTCGGTCATCAGAACAGCTCGGGCGCGGGCGCCAGGTTGAACGGCCCCATCCAGGCCCGACCGTCGCGGAACTCCACCTCCAGCTCCACGTCGCCGGTCAGCACCTCGCTGGCCCCGGCCGCCGCCGCCGCGCCGACGGTGGCCGTGCGGTTCACCGTGTCGGAGCGGGACAGCCCCGTCAGGGCCGTGGCCGCCCGGTCAGCGGACAGGCGCAGCGTCCCCACCAGCCGCCCGTCCGCGTCGGCGCGCAGTTCGTCCGCCGTCAGCCGCGCGGCGCTGTCGCCCGCCTGCATCTCGCCGCGCACGTCCAGGAACCGCCCGCCCGAGGCGGTCCACGCCGCCAGCAGGCTGGAGGCGTCCGGCCCGTTCAGGCCCTGGAAATTCTCCACCACCGTCTCGGCCTGCAGGCTGAACAGCCCGCCCCGGCTCATGAAGTCCACGGGCCCGCCGTCGCGCCCGGTGGCGTCGATCAGGCGGAACAGCACGTCCACATTGCGCCGCGACGCCGGCAGGGCCGTCTGCACCGCCTCGCCCCCCGTCACGCCTTCAGCCTCGCGCGCCTGGCCCGGCCGCAGGTACAGCTCGATGCGCTCGGCCCGCGCCAGCGGGAAGGGCTCGGCCCCCGGGTGGGCCGTGAACACCGGCTCCAGCACCTCCAGCGCCAGATTGGGGAACGGCTGGGTCAGGCCGCTAGCCGAGGCGCGGATCACCGGCGCGGCCACCGCCACCTTGCCCTTGTCGCCCCGCGTCAGCACCAGCCCCTCGTCCGCCACCACCACCCAGCGGTCGGGCCGATAGGCGTTGGCCTCGGCGGTCAGGCCGGGCGCGGCGATCTCGTGGCCCGAGGGCGCGGTCAGCCGCACATGCTCGCTCTCCAGCCGCGTGCGGAACGGCCAGCCGCTCAGGGTCGGCTCGGAATAGACCACCGCCCAGCCCTGGGTGCGCAGCCCCTCGGCGGCCAGATCCAGCCGGTCGCGCACCTGCTGCGACAGCCAGAACCACCACGCGGTCCAGGCGACCAGAACGATCAGGACCAGGGCGAACGGAATGATCAGGGGCGCATAGCGCGCGCGGGCTTGGGTCATGGGGTCTCCGTTAGCTCGGCTTGAGGAACGCGCCAACCGTCTCGATGGCTTCCACCAGTCCCATTCTCTGCACCTCGGCCCCCGGCGGCAGGCCCGCGAACAGCCGAGTGGGGCTGGCGGCGTCCAGCATCACGAACACCCCCTTGTCGTCGGCCCGGCGGATCAGGCGGCCGAACGCCTGACTGACCCGGCCCCGGGCGATGGCGTCGTCATAGCCGCGCCCGCCGAAGGTCTCGCGCCGCGCCTTGTGCAGCAGGTCCGGCCGCGGCCACGGGGCCCGGTCGAACACTAGGATGCGCAGCGACCGCCCCGGCACGTCGACCCCGTCCCTGACAGCATCCGTCCCCAGCAGGCACGAGTCCTCCTCGGCCCGGAACACGTCCACCAGCCCGCCCACCTCCAGCGGGTCCATGTGCTGGGCGTAGAGCGGGATCCCCGCCCGCGCCAGATCCGGCCCCAGCCGCTCATAGACCGCCTTCAGCCGCCGGATGGCGGTGAACAGGCCCAGCCCCCCGCCGCCCGCCGCCAGGAACAGCTCGCGCATGGCCGCCGCGATCTGGCGCGGATCGTCCCGGGCCACATCGTTCACGACAATCACCCGGCTGTTGGCGGCATAGTCGAACGGGCTCTCCACCTTCAGGGTCCGGGGCCGCTCCACCAGCCGGGACGAGCCGGTGCGCATCCGCGCCATGTCGAACGGATCGTCGGCCATGGGGTCCGACAGGGTGGCCGAGGTCACCAGCACCCCGTGCGCCGGGGCGATCACCGCCGCCTCCAGCGGAATGGTGGGATCGATCCAGTGCCGCCGCAGGGCCACGTCATGGATGCGGCCGAAGGCGACCTCCGCCGACAGCCAGTCCACGAAGTCCGGGTCCGGCGCCGCGTCCCCGTCCTCCAGCGCCGCCAGCATGGCGCGCCAGCCGGGCAGGGTCATGCGCGCGCGCCGCTCCAGGCCCCGCAGCGCCCCCTCGATGCGCGCCCGCGCCCCGCCGTCCAGCTCGGCCGCCTCGTCGTCCAGAATGTCCTCAAGGTGCCGGGCCAGCGCCAGCAGGGGCGCCTCCACCGCCGCCAGCGCCCGCGCCGCCCCGCGCGCCGCCTCCACCACCGGCTCGGCGGACGGGCGCACCGCGCACTCCATGCCGAACTCGCCGCCGCCGTATGTCGCCGTCTCCGACGTGCGCGCCCGCAGCTGCACCAGCGCCGCGGCCAGGAAGCTCTCGATGGGGCCGATGGGGTTCACCTCGCCGGACGGCGGCGCGATCCGGCCCGAGGCGCCTTCCCCCGGCAGTTGCGCCGCCGCCCTGACGGCGTCCGTCAGCGCCTGCCGCGCAGACTCCGAGTCCGCCACCAGATCGCCCAGCCGCTGCTCCAGCCCGCGCCCGCGCCGCCCGCGCCCTTCCGGCCCCCGGATCCAGCGCCGCAGCTCCGCCGCCTCCTGGCCCGACAGACAGGCGGAAAAGGCGCTGTCCGCCGCGTCGAACAGATGGTGCCCCTCGTCGAACACCACCCGCTTCAGGGCGGCGGTCTCGCTGTCGCCCTTGATCCCCCGCGCCGCCCGCGCCCCGTCGAAGGCCGCCTGGCTCATCACCAGCGCATGGTTGGCCACCACCAGATCGGCCCGGCGGCTGGCGCGGATGGTCTTCTCCACGAAACACATGCGGTAGTGGGGACAGGCGGCGTGCACGCACTCGCCGCGCCGGTCCACCAGATTGGCCGCCCCCGCCTGCTGCGCCGGGGCCACGGCGAACAGCCCGGGCAGCCAGCCGGGGAAATCCCCGCCGGTCATGTCCCCGTCGCGGCTGTGCATCACCCAGCGCGCGGTCAGGGCGACCCCGATCAGGTCGCCGTTGCCCAGCTGCGCCCCCTGCACCATCTCCTGCAGGTTCAGCAGGCACAGGTAATTCTCGCGTCCCTTGCGCACCACCGCCTTGACCCGCCGCACCTCCGGATCGGGCCAGATGGCGTGGCTCTCCCGGTCGATCTGGCGCTGCAGGGCGCGGGTGTAGGTGGACACCCACGCCGCCCCCTGATTGCGCTCGGCCCACAGGCTGGCGGCGGCCAGATAGCCCAGGGTCTTGCCCGTCCCCGTCCCCGCCTCGGCCAGCAGCACCCGGGGCCGCCCCTCCTCGTTGCGGGGCGAAAAGGCGAAGGCCGCCTCGGCCGCATAGTCCGACTGGGTCGGCCGGGTCTCGTCCAGCCCGGACGCCTCCAGCAGCTTGGCCAGACGGATGCGCGCGGACTCCGAATCCACCGGCGCCGAGCCCGCCTCCCCGCGCGGCGCCTCGTCCTCCCATTCGGTCAGGCGCGACCAGACGTCGAGGCCCGAGCCCCGGTACTGCCGGTCCCGGATCGGCTGCGACCGCAGCGCCGTCAGCACCCGCGGCGCCCAGGCCCAGCCCGCCCGCTCCAGCGTCTCGGCCAGGCCCACCGCCGCCTCGCGCCCCGGCCAGGCCGGATCGGCCATTTCCTTCAGCAGGCTCTCCGCCGCCTCGCGCAGGGCCGCCGCCTGCTCCGGCGCGGTCTTCGGCGCCTCGCGCCTGAGCGCCAGCGCCAGCCCCGTGGGCGACGGCGCGCAGAATTCCGCCGGCCGCACAAAGGCGAACAGCTCCAGCGCATCCATCAACTGCGGCGACCGCCCCGGCGGCGTCAGACCCAGCCGCCGCGCCGTCAGGCTGGCGTGAGCCACCAGCACCGCCCCGCCGGTGAACAGCCCCTCGGCCGCTCCCCGCCCGACGGCCCGCGCCCCCGCCT